>JAYRFD010001395.1:0-5840 GCA_041908565.1 Polyangia bacterium
CGCACGCTGCTGCATCGGTACGCGGATCGGCCCGTGTGGTTTGTCGTTTGTTGTGCCTGTTGTGCCTGCCGCTTGCTGGCTGCCAACGTGGCGCCGGTGGTCTGCTGGGGGCGTCATCCAGCGAGAACACCGAGGCCGTCCTGGTTGCGCTCAGCGAGGCGCGGGCGTGGCAGCGGCGCGCCGACCTGCTTCTTTTGGATGGCGACGTCGCAGGCGCGATCCACTCGATCGAAGAGGTCCTGCAGATTCCGTTTCCCGCTAATGCTCCCGAGGCAGAAGACGTCCGCTTGGATGCCCATCTGCGCTTGGCACGACTGCACTTGCGCACAGGGGGCGAAGAAGGCGAAAAGAAGGCGCTGAGCGAAGTCGACAAAGGTCGCAAGATCGCGACGCGGGATAGCTTTTTTCGCGCGCACCTGGAAAACGTCGCCGCCGACGTATTTCGGGCGCGAGGTGAGCGAGTGACAGATCCGACGGAAAAAAAAGAAGCGCAGCGCCAAGAACTGGAAGCGCATGAACGGCACATCGCCATCGACAAGCGTCTTCTGCGCGGGCTCTTGAACCTGCCTGCAGAGCCCGCCAAAGGAGACGCTCGATGAGGTCCGCACTGCGATCGTGGGGGGTTGCTGCCGGCTGGGGAATCCTCTTTTTGTCGTCGGGGTGTGCCCACCAAGCTGCACAGACGGAAGCGCCAAGCACGCCCAGCGGCGGCGGCGGCGAGATCGCGACGCTGGAACGACGCATCGCGGCGGCAAAAGCCAACCTGCAAGGCGGTGTGTCGCGAAGCTCTAGCAGTGATTCGGCACCGGCTGCAGCACCCAGCGCGTCGGGATCCGGGCCCTTTGGGCGCTGCGATGCGGTCTGCCAAGCCGCGCAAGAGATCTGCTCGTGCCACCGTCGCATCTGCACATTGGCCGACGAGCTAAAAGACGGTCGCAGCGCCGATAGCTGCCGGCGTTCGCAGCGTGACTGTGAAGAGTCCGGGCGAAGCTGCGCGGCCTGCGGGGGCTAGCCCGTGCGCCACATCGCCTTGACCAGCTTTGCCGACGGGCCGTGTAACGGCGCGATCGAAGTGCAGGCCCTGCAGCAGAGCCGACCGACGGCACTGCACTTGCCCATCGTGGGGGCACAACCCGTCGCGCCGGCGACTCAACAATGGCGCTGCCTGCGCTGCGGTCAGCGCTGGCTGCGCGAGCCGCTGCCGCAAGAGGCGCTGTAGCCAGCTACATATCGCGGCCCATGTCGGGCGCCGGATCCATGTCCGATGTTGCCATGTCCAGGGCGGCAGCCATGTCCACCGGCATCCTTAGATCAGGCGTCGCGGCGTCTTTGGGGGGCACCGTGACCAGGTCCTTTGGGGCTGCATCGTAGGAGCGCAGCGGCAGCTCATTTCGGTAGTTGTCACGCTCGCACGACGCCATCCACAAGAGCCAACCCAGGCTGAATGCGGGAAGCACAGCGGCGACAAAGAACACACGACGCATCGGTTCGCTAGCCTCAGGGACGAAGAGAAGGCACGCATCCTATCGAGAGGCTCTGGCGCCGTCTAGTGTCGCGTCGTTGAATCGCGCGCGGCCCGATCGGCGCACGACACATCGGGCCAGGGCAAGCCGGTCGCTGACGCTTTTGGGTAAGAGGGCGTGCGGAACGCCTAAGCTCGGTCCGAAAAACCACAGAGAGTAGTTTTCCTGCAAAATCTGTGAAATCCCCAATGCGCATGCAATGAGCAAATTGGGCCACATCGCTTCATCCGGGTTATGCCGCAATTCGTCCGGTGCCTGCTGCCGTTCTTGACAGTCTTGGTGCGAGACGGGCAGGATGAACAAAGGGCAGTTTATCGCGTAATAGCCATGACTATCGCTTTTCTAACCTCACACGCAGTCGCCGAGCTAATCGGCGTCAGTCCATCGACGGTGCTGTCCTGGATCGACAAGGGGCTGCTGCCAGCGTTTCGCACGCCCGGCGGTCATCGTCGAGTCGAACCCAGCGCCTTGGTGGAATTCTTGCGCGCGCACCAGATGCCGGTGCCGCGTACCTTGCTGCCGCAGGCCAAGCGGCTTCTGCTGATCGACGACGATGCGATGTTCTTGCGATCGACCCGGCGACTGCTCAAGCAGCAGTTCAACGAGCTTGAGATCGAGACCGCAGAAGGCTCCGTCGAAGGTCTTTTGCGCATCGGCACCGACAAGCCCGATGCGGTCCTTCTGGACGCGATGATGCCAGGCATGGACGGGGTCGAGGTCTGTCGTCAGATTCGGCAGAACCCCAGCACGTCGGAAATCCTGGTCATCGCCTTGACCGGTCGGCTGGATGACGAACTTGCCGCCGCGTTCAAGACCGCCGGGGCCACAGCCTGTCTGCGGAAGCCCTTGGACTTGGAAGCACTCAAACAACTGCTGGGGTTGTAATTCATGACTGCTGTCGCGGTAGCACAGGGGGAAAAGGCTCCGCGCTCCGGTCACAAGCTTCGGGCCCTGCGCCATCCCGTCGTGGAATTTGGCGTGGGTCCGCTGGCGGTGACGGCGTGGCATCCGCGCTTGCTGGTGCTGGCGGGATCGTGTGAAAACGTGTCGCTGGGCGGCGTGTGCTTGCGCTTGTTCGGTGCCGCCGATCGGGCCGAGCAGCTGCAAGTCGACGATCGCTTTAGCGGCGTGCACATCGCGCTGCAAAGCGGCGAGGTGATCTGTCACTGCGACGCCATCGTGCGTCACTTCCGCGCCGATGGTCCCGATCTGCTGGTCGGTCTGCAGCTGGAAGGTGGCGTCATCGATCTGCCGCTGCTTTACGAAAAGCAGACGCGCACCCGCTTTGCCGCGCGCTGCGACGAAGCCGAAGCGACGGCCGACAGCGCCAAGATTCGTCCCGAGTTCAAGGCTTGGGTGTCCGACCTGCGCAACTATTTGGAACGCATGCGCGGCTTCCTGGATCGCGAAGAAGGCGCGCTGCAGACCGAAGATCAGTTCACGTACGACCAGATCTGCGCGCAGTACCTGGCGGAAGTCGGGCCGCGCATCGTGCAGCGCGTGCATGCGGCATCGCACAGCATGGCAGCGGTGATCGGCAGCCTGCGCGAAGAAGAACACATCGCGCATCGCGCGTATGCACAGCTGCACTTGGGGGCGATCTTTCTGTCGGCTCCGTTCATTCGTCGCGCGCATCAGAAGCCGCTGGGCTACGCCGGTGACTACGAGATGATGAACATGCTCTATCGCCCCACCAACGAGGGCAAGAGCCTGTTTTCGCAGGTCATCAACCAGTGTGCAGCGTCGGAAGTGGCGGCGCGCGCCAACATCAACCGCATCAGCTATCTGGCCGAAAAGCTGCGCCTGTCGTTGCAGCGGGCTCGTGACAGCCAAGGCGATCGCGTGCGGGTCGCCAGCATCGGCGCTGGCCCTGGTCGCGAGATCGAAGTGCTGCTGGAAAGCGATCCCAGCCTGGGCCCGTACCTGGATGTGATGTTGCTGGATCAAGAGCCGCGCGCCATCGCGTACTGCGAACGGCGCCTGTCGGCCTTGGCCGCGCGAACCGGAGCGCAGATTCACTTCGTCAAAGAATCGATGCGACGCCTTTTGTGCGGCGGGCAGGTCGCGCAGATGATCGGAAAGCGGCAGATCGTCTACAGCGCCGGCTTGTTTGACTACCTGTCCGATCGCAGCTTCGCCGCCTTGCTAGCGACGCTGTATGAAGCCCTGGCGCGTGGTGGCCAGCTTCTGATCGGCAACGTCGATGTATCCAACCCGACGCGGTACTTCATGGAGTACTTCGCCGAGTGGTTTCTGATTCACCGATCGCGTGCGCAGCTTCTGGATAAGGCCCGCGTGCTGCGTCCGCCTCCTCAGACGGTGCGCGTCGAATCCGAGCCGCTGGGCGTCAACCTGTTCCTTGTCATCGAGAAATGACCCCAAGCTTCACAGCGTATCTACAAGGGCACAACACCGCCGCCGTGCGGTTGACGTGCATCTTGTGTGCTGCGCTGATGCCGGCTGGCGTGACGCTGGATCTGCTGACCAACCGCGAAAAGGTCTGGCAGTTTCTGGGGCTGCGCATGGTGGCCGCGGCTGTGTCGCTTTTGGTCTTGGCCTTGTCGCGACTGCAAGCGCTGCGTCGACACAGCTACCTGCTGATCGTCGCTGTGATCTTGGCCTGCACGGGATCGATGGAGATCATGATCCTGAGCTTGGGCCAGGCTGCGAGCTCGCCGTATTACGCCGGCTTGAACCTGTGCATCTTGGGCGCCGGCCTGGTGTACGTGTGGAGCGGCATGCAGACGCTGTGGGTCTGCTTGGCGGTTCTGGCCATGTGGCTGATCCCGGCGCTGCTTGCGCGCCCCAGCCTGTACGGCAGCTTCTTTAACAACCTGTACTTTCTGGTCCTGACCAGCATCATCGCCGTCGCTGCCAACTCGATGCGATACAACCTGGCGCGGCGCGAATGGGAAGCGCGCACCGCATTGGATCAAGCCAGCTTTGAGCTGAAGCAAGCGCTGGAACGCCTGCGCGAACTCGACCGCTTGAAGAACCAGTTCTTCGCCAACATCTCGCACGAGCTGCGCACGCCGCTGGCCTTGATTCGCGCCCCGATTGAAGAGCTGATCGCGCGCGCCAACCTGCCTGAGTCCGTCGACAACACGCTGCAGGTCGTCTTGCGCAATGCGCTGCGTCTGCATCGCTTGATCGATGGCCTGCTGGATCTGGCGCGCTTGGAAGCCGGTCAGCTGCGCTTGCGCGTCACGGTCATCGACGTGCCTCAGCTGGTGCAGAACATCGTCGCGGCGTTTCAGCCCGCGATCGAAAGCCTGGGCCTGACGCTGGATCTAAAGCTGCCGGAAAGCGCCGGGTCGCTGGTGGTGATGGGCGACAGCGAAAAGCTGGAAGTCGTGCTGACCAACCTCTTGGGCAACGCCGCCAAGTTCACCGAGCGCGGCGGCCACATTGAGGTCCGCGTCCGCGAGCTTGCCGATCAGCACGCTGTCGAGATCGACGTGGTGGATGACGGTCCCGGCATTCCGCTGGGCGATCAGCCGCACATCTTTGAACGCTTCCGCCGCGTCGAATCGCCCGGACGCAAGCAAGGCGGGGCTGGCATCGGACTGGCTCTGGTCAAAGAGCTGGTCGAGCTTCATGGTGGCACGGTGACCGTCGACAGTGCCCCCGCATCGGGCGCTTGCTTCACCGTGCGTCTGCAGACTGGCACCGAACACCTGCGCGGGCAGGAAGCCGCCGAGTCTTCGGGGGATGGCGGATCGGCGGATGCTCGGCTGCCGGTCACCGTGAACCCAGCCCTGGCCCACGTCACGCACGGCATCGATCCCCGCTTGGAAGCATCGGGCCGCACATCCAGCCAGACCCTGGGCATGCTGCTGCCATCAAACATGAGCGACCAGGGCCGCGCGCACATCGTCCTGGCCGAAGACAACGCCGACATGCGTGCGTTCTTGAGCGAGCTACTGGCTCCGTATTACAACGTCACGGCCGTGGCCGATGGCAAAGCCGCACTGAGCGCGATTCAAGCGCAGCTTCCCGACTTGGTTCTGACGGACGTGATGATGCCTCACCTGTCCGGGGTCGAGCTGTGTCGCGAGCTAAAGAACGACCAGCGCACGCGGACCATCCCGATCATCTTGCTGACGGCGCGCAGCGGCATCGACGAGACCATGGAAGGCTTTAGCTCGGGCGCTTCCGACTATCTGGTCAAGCCCTTCAGTCCGCGCGAGCTTCTGGTGCGCGTGTCCGTCCAGCTGAAGGTGCGTCGCTTGACCGCGCAGGTCGCCAACGCCGCGCGCCTATCGGCCGTTGGAACCTTGGCCGCTGGCGTCGCGCACGAGATCAAAAATCCCCTCA
>JAYRFD010001396.1:0-5046 GCA_041908565.1 Polyangia bacterium
CGATGTCGTAGCCATCGCGCAGCAGCGGAGCGCTTCCCGGCGCAGCCAACACGACGGTCGCCATGGTGGGCTCGGCGCGTGGCGGCACGGCCTGATAGTCCGCAAGAACGAAGCCGGGCTCTGTGCTGCGGTAGATCGCCGCGTAGACTTCGGGCTTGGGGACTTCGCGTCGACCAGCTAGGGTCAGGTCTGGGGTGCCATCTCCGTCGAGGTCTTCGCCTACTTCGCCGCTGCCGCGACTGATCTGGTCCGCGCTGGTAGGACCACAGGGCAGGCCGGGGTGTTTGCACGGAATCGGTGGCTCTGCCGCGGGCTTGGCCGTTTCCACGCCGCACCAGCGTGCATCCGCTAACAGGGCAGGGGCGGCAGGCGGACTGGTTGCGCCGCCGGTCGCTGCCACGGCAGGCGGGCTGGCTGCACTTGGAAGTGCCGTCGCTGTTGTCGCAGTGGTGACATCTGTGCTGCTGGCCGGTCGCAGCGGAGGAAAGCGAGTGTCGGCTGCTTGCACCGGCGTCCCATCACCCAGGCTGAGGAGCCCCACCAACAGCGCCTGCGCACAAAACCTATGAATCCTCATAAATCACCAGTATAGACGAACTGTCGGCCGATCCGACGCGGTGCGTGGGACCTTGGGCCTTTGCGTCTGACAGCGGGGGCGAACGTAGTCGCCCAGAAACCGCAGACAGTGCTTTCCCGATACCTTTCGTTGGGGATAAGATCTCCGGGGGAGAAAAGACGATGTCAGACGCATCCGATCCGCGCGCAGAGGCACGAACGCAGCGGGCTCCTGGTCGGCCGACGCCGACGCCAGCTCCCGAAGACGAGCCGAGCTTCCGTCTCGATAAGGACATTGCGCTCAAGTACGATCCGGCGGCGTTGTCTCGACACATCATGCGTGATGCGGGGCGAGGCGAGACGCTTGATCTGCATACGCGAGCCCGGATGGAGAGGCGCTTGGGCGGCGACTTCAGCAGCGTTCGCATCGTGCGCGGACCGCTGGCCGAAGAGATCACCAGTCGCTATCGCGCAGACGCCGTTACCGTCGGTGGGACGGAGCTGATCTTGGTCCGCGAAGGCTGGCAGTCAAACTTCCAAAGCGCGGAAGGCGCAGCCCTGCTGGCGCACGAGTTGACGCACGTGCAGCAGCAGCAGCGCGGCCTGCACTTCGCGCACTCGGGCGAAGGCGCCGAGCACAGCGATCACGAACAAGAAGCCTACGGCGTGCAGGCGCTGACCAAGGCGGAAGAGCAGGGGCGCAACCTGGCGGATGAATCGACGAAGCGCGCCGCGCTGGCCGAAAAGAAGGTCTGGCACGAAGTCAAAAAGATGGCGCGCAAGATCATCAAGAAGGAAGAGGAATCCAAAGAGATTCGCGACGGCGCCGCCAACATCCAGTCCAACACACAGGCTACCTAGATCTCCATGTCTGAAATCGTCGAGAGCAAAGAGCTTCTTCTGATCAAGTTTCGCGATCGTGAGCTGCGGGGCTGCACCTTCCGGCGCATGCGCCTATCGAGCATGCAGCTGATCGGCGCCGACTTCACCGACTGCACCTTCGATTCCTGCGACATGGATGGCATGACGCTGACCGGGGCGAACTTCACGCGCGCCACGTTCAATCGAGTGGATCTGCGACGGGTGCGCGCTGATCGCGGGCTCTTCAAACGCACGCAGTTCAACGACTGCAACTTGACCGAACTGGACGCACAACATGCGCTGTTCGAGGACGCGCAGTTCGAGCGCTGCGACATGGACAACGCGATCTTCGACCACGCGTATCTGGGGGGCTGCACGTTTCACCCCAATCGCGCATACGGTCTGAAGCTGCGTCAGGCTGTGCTGATTCGCTGTCGCTTTGCCGTCGAGCGTGGAGCCACCGAGCTCACGCGGGCGCAGCTTGGAGCGGCGGTGGTCATCGACTGCGATTTCCCCGGGGCATGCTTGCTGCGGGCAGACTTCCAGCAGGCGCTGCTGGTGAAAAACAACTTTCAGGCAGCGCTGCTGCGCGACGCACAGACCGAACGAGCAGGCTTGGTGGCGTGCAACCTGCAGTCTGCCGACTTGCCGCCAGGCTGGGCGTCGGCCAAAGGCTAGCGGCCCATTGTCGACGCCATCGCCGATCCGCCACGGCAGGGGAGAGACTCGAGCCCACGCGGCGGGTCTGGCGACTGCGAACGATGGGGCACGGGGGCCGCAGCAAGTGCAGTTGTCATCTGCAGTCGAATGTCGATCGGCCTACTTGCTGCGTCGCTGCCACTGCAGAGCTCCATTGGACCGGTCGAATCCACTAAAATCACACTGAATCTTCAGCGAGAACCTTCATGAGCGATCGCCACGACCTACGCCGTCAGACGAAAGAGATCCAGGATGCGCTCAGCCGATTCGATCGGGAGCAGCTTGTCGACATCCTGGTCCATGTGTTTCGAACCTACGTCTTGGAAGGAGCGTCCCTTTCGTCCGCCTCCGTCAGCGCGCCGCCGATAGCGGATGAGCTTCAGGGCCTTTCGTTTCCTCAAGTCATCGAACGACTTCAGCTGCGGCTAGAGCTGCCCGAGCTTCAGCTGTTCGAACTGCAAGGCGGGCGCGTCCATGTCCGCGTGGACGGTCGCTTGCAGCCGATCGAGCTACCAACCGCGCGCGGCGATGCTCCGTCGCATCTGCAGGTACAGGTAGCGCCGCCCAGCAGTCCCGCCGCTGCTCCACCGCGAGTACCTGGGGTTGAAGTACGCGAGGTCGTCATGCCGCCCGCCGCCGCTGCTTCCGCCACGCAGTCTGCGTCTAGCCGGCCAGATCCTCGACCCGGTGCAGTGCGAGCGACCAGCGCAAGTGCATCGGCAAGCCCTGCGGCGACGCCTCGTCCCGCAGCGGCTGCAGCGTCGGCTCCGTCAGGCCCAGCGCCCGCCAGCCCATCGACGGCAGCCCCTGCTGCACCGCCCGCACCACCCAAGCCAGATCGCGCGCCCGAACCCACGGGCACGGGGGGAGCAGGACGCTTCGGCTTGCTGGAGATTGACTGATGAGCGCGCTTGTTGCCCGTCGCTACTATCTGCGCGCGTTGGATGAACTGCGGCGCAACGAACTGGACGATGCCTGCCAGGATCTGCAGGCTGCGCTGCAGCTTGTCCCCGGTTACTACGAGGCCCGCATTGCCTATGCCGCGGCACTGCTGCGGCTGAAAGATCCGCCGCGCGCGGTGCAGACACTGCGCGCCGGTCTGCATTACAGTCCGCAGGGAACCGGTCGGGCGATGCTGCTGCGTGCGCTGGGTGATGCGCTGGTGGCGGCGGGAGACTTCCCTGCAGCCGAGCAAGCCTTTTCAGAGACTAGCGCGACCACCGCAGCCGACAGCGCCGATCTGCACGATCGTCTGGCGCGCCTTCGGGCTCGCACTGGGCGCTTCCAGGATGCCTTTTCCGAGCTGCTTGCCGCGGCTCGATTGTCGCGATAGCCGGAACGTTCCGGCAGTCGAATAGGCGGATGCCGACGCGCTGCCGAAGTCGCGTCCCTATTCGGCCCCGCGACGATAGCTACCGACGCCATAGAACAGCGCCACCAAGGCCAGCAGTGCGAAGCCCATGATGCCGGGCGACATCGACTCGGCAAACCCCTTCAACAGCACGCGCGGACCTTCCGGAATCTGGATGTGCAGATCGGGAGACCGGTCGCCGGCCAAGGTTGCAAACACCGCGCCCAGCGCAGCCGTCGTCCCCGCAAGCGTCGCCATCAGTGTCGCGACGCCCAGGCCACGAGCAAGCGCGGCGTAGCGAGGGCTCACCGTTCGTGCGTACTGCACCGCGGCCAGCAGAGCCGAGCAGCCAAACAGAACGATGAACCACATTGGAAAACCACCTTCTTGCATCAGCTTCATGAACATGGGGACCTCCGCTTTTTGATGACCGGCGGCTGATTGCCTGCCGCCAAGGGCTTTGACCTGCACAACCCCTGGCCCTGCTGTTTGTGACATCCGGAAAAGAAAAAAATCGCTGTCACAAAGCAAGACTTCGCGGGTTGAATGCAGCGTGGACGGCAAGTCATCTGCCCCCGAAAAACCGACGCCCGATGCGTGCTTGGCCCAAGAAGCCGAGTGGCTGGCGGACGTGCGGCAGAATCGTCCGGCGACTCTTCATGCGATCTATGCCGCGTATCGCGTGCGCATCTACAGCTTTCTGGTGCGTCTGTGCGGGCGGCGCGATCTGGCAGATGACCTGCTGCAAGACACGTTCGTCCAGCTTGCGCGGCACGCCAGCCGGCTGCCCGAACAGACGCAGCTTGCGCCGTGGCTGTACACGGTGGCGCGCAATCGCTATCTAAGCCATCGGCGGACGTCGGCGTTTCGTTTGGATCGGCTGCGCGCGTGGTTTGTCGGCGAACGAGCGCCCAATGAAGAGCTGTTTCCTGACCCGCAAAAAGTGGTGACACAGCGACAGTCGGTGGCGCGCTTGGAGCGCGCGCTGCAGGCCCTGTCCCCCTCGCTTCGCGAGGTGATCGTGCTTGTCTGCGTCGAAGAACTCGATCAGGATCAAGCGGCATGCATCCTGGGTATTCAGCCTGCGGCGTTGCGTAAGCGCTTGGAACGCGGACGCGCGCAGCTACAGGCCAACCTGGATCAACTCGAAAAAGGCACAGACCATGGCACCGTCGACTGAGCACGACGACTCTCTGGCGGATCGCTTGCGGGCGCTGCCGCCTTTTGCACCCGATGCCAAGACCGACGCGGCTGTGATGAACGCGGCGCGCGATGCGTTGGATGGACGCGGTGAAGACGCTGCAGAGCGTGGATGGTTTGGACGGGCCGTGGTGCCGATCGTGCTTAGCGCGACGACGCTGAGCTACTTGTGGTGGGCGGTGATGGCGGCTAGCTCGCTGTATTCGTAAGCGAGGCAGGCCAGAGGCTACAGGCGGATCTGAATGGCGCGCACAAACTTCACGGCGTCGCCCCCGGCGGCGTTAAAGGCCACCCAAATGTAGTCGGGCCGGCAGCCTCCCCCCCCCCCCAAGGCACCCAGCGGGTGCAACAAAACCAAGCACGTTTAGTCGGGGATATTC
>JAYRFD010001397.1:0-2506 GCA_041908565.1 Polyangia bacterium
CCCGCCGTCGCTGGTGCGCTTGCGCCTGGCCTGTGTGTGGCCTCTTTTGCTGGCGCTCGATACCTTGGCCGCACTGCGAGCGGCAGGCAGCCCGCTGCTTTTCCCCACGGCGCCGGTCAAAGTCAGCCGATCGCACGTGTATTCGCTGCTGTGGCAGTCCAGCGGTGCCGCCCTGCGCGACCGACTGTTTGGCAGTGCCCAGCTGGATCGCGTCTTTGCCAACCGCTTGCAGCCGCCGTCGCCCGTCGATACCACGCCGGCCGTGTAACAAGGCAGGCGGCACGAGCATCCATACGACAGGAAGCCGTGCCGTGCTTCCGCCAAGGATGACCCCATGAACCGACGTCGCTTGCTGCAGGGTCTGATTTCGCTTCCGCTTTTGGGTCTGGGCTGCGATCGCAGGTCGGCCTTTGCCGCCGCAGAAAAAGGAGGGGCTGCCGTGCCCGCGCAAATCCAAGCGCTGCAACAGAACTGGCGATCTCTTTTGACCGAGGGCGCCGACATCGCGACCAGCAGCGCTCCGCTGCAGCTATCGGACGAAGAGTGGCGAAAGCGCCTGACGCCGCAGGCCTACCGCGTGCTGCGTGAAAAAGGCACGGAATACGCCGGCACCAGCCCGCTGAACAGCGAGCATCGTCCCGGTATCTTCGTCTGCGCGGGCTGCGGTCTGCCCCTGTTTTCATCGGCCATGAAGTTCGACAGCGGCACCGGCTGGCCTAGCTTCTTCACGACGATTCCCGGCGCCTTCGTTCTTTCGCGCGACAGCACCTTGGGCATGGTGCGCACCGAACATCACTGCGCGCGCTGCGGCGGCCACCACGGCCACGTCTTCGACGACGGCCCGGCACCGACCGGACTGCGCTACTGCAACAACGGCGTCGCTCTGCGCTTCATCCCCTTCGTCAAGAGCGCCGCCCCCGCCCCCGGTCGGGCGGAACCGCAGCGATAACGCCAAGCGCCGCCTAGCCCGGCAGCGTGGCCAGGTAGGTCTCGCGCTGATAGCGAACGAAGCCGCGCTTTTCGTAGTTGGCCAGCGCCGCTGGGTGATCCAGTGTGCAGGTGTGCAGCCAGACACGGCGCGCGCCCAGAGCAAAGGCCTGCTCGGTGATCGTCGACAGAAAGCCGCTGCCGATGCCGCGCCCAATCGCCGAGGGGACCAGGCCGAAGTAACAGATCTCGACAGAGCCCTCGTCCCCTTGCTCTAGCTCGGCATAGCCCAGCGTCGCGCCTTCAGGCGATGTCAGCACCCAGACCGAGATCTGCGGTCGCGCCAAGCGGTCAGCCAGCGTGGCATCGGGCCAGGCGTCGCGGTCGTGCCAGTGCCACGACTCACCGACGGCGCGGTACAGCTGGCGCGAGATCTCGACCGAGCAAGCGGCGAGCCGCTGCAGCCGCAGGTCGGCCGGCAGATCGACGCGCCGCAGATCCTGGATCGATCCCAGCTGCAGATAGGTGCGAACGACCTCAACCGTCGGCATCTCCGCACCATATGCGCAGGCGGCGTCCCGACGCCAGCCCCGCGTGCGCCATCGGTTGACCGCTCGGTCGAATCGACCGCACAGTCCATGACGAGCCGCGCCGTGAATCGAATCGATCCACCGACCAGCGACCAACCAGCGACCAACCAGCGACCAACCAGCGACCAACCAGCGACCAACCAGCGACCAACCAGCGACTGCTCTTGGGCTTGGCGTAACAGCGCGGGCTTGCGTCGAGCTTGAAGCAGCGGCGCCGGCGAGGGTCAGCTGAGCTTGACGACCACGGTCTTGGTTTCCAGGTAGGCATCCAGCACGGCCGAGCCACCCTCGCGTCCCCAGCCCGACTGCTTGTAGCCGCCAAACGGCAGCGCGTCGTCGAAGATGCCATAGCCGTTCACCCACACGGTACCCGCCCGAAGCTGCTGCGCCACCCGATGTGCCTTGGCAACATCGCGCGTCCACACGCCGGCCGCCAGGCCATACACCGTGTCGTTGGCCAGCGCGGTGACTTCGTCGACGGTCGTAAACGGATGGACGGTCAGCACGGGGCCGAAGATCTCTTCCTGCACGACCTTCATCTGCGGCGTGACATCGCACAGCACGGTCGGCTGCATGAAGAAGCCCTGGCTGCCGTGGCGCCCGCCGCCGACCACCACTCGGGCTCCTTGCTGCTGCCCCGAATCGACGTAGTCGCGCACGCGCGCAAGCTGCACATCCGACACCAGCGGCCCCATCTGCGATCCGTCGGCCATGCCCGGACCCAGCCGAATCTTCTGGGCCCGCGCCGCCACTCCAGCCAGCACGCGATCCAGGGCCGAGGCTTCGACATACAGCCGCGATCCGGCGGTGCAGACCTGACCCTGGTTGTAAAAGATGGCGCCTGCCGCCCCGGCAATCGCCGCATCGATGTCGGCGTCGGCGAAGATCACGTTGGGCGACTTGCCACCCAGCTCCAGCGTCAGCTTTTTCAGGTTGCCGGCTGCCGCCTTGACGATCAGACGCCCGACCTCGGTCGAGCCGGTGAACGC
>JAYRFD010001398.1:0-3784 GCA_041908565.1 Polyangia bacterium
GGCCTGTTCGGAGCGCTGGGGCCGGTCCGTTATCAGCTGTACGTGACGCCCGGGCTGCGCGGCGAAGAGTTCCGCGCCGACGTGGGCATTCGCAGCGGCGTGCAGGACAACCTGGTGCGCACGCGCGACTGGGGGCTGACCGGCCGCGTGGACTATTCGCCGCTTCTGGGCTTGAACCTGGGCCTGGGCGGCTTCTTTTCCCACGCAGGACAGGGCGATCCCAACCTGGGCAATGTGCCGGTCGCGGTGGCCGCGTTCGACGTGAAGTTTTCGCGCTGGGGCCTGTCCTTGCGCGGCCAGGCTTCGTACATCCACATCGGCGATAGCGAGCGGCTGAACTACGCGCTGTCGCTGGCTCGACCGCAGCAGGGGCCGGTGGCGCGTCAGCTTGCCGGCGGCTACGTCGAGCTGGGCTATGACCTTTTGCGCCCGTTCAAGCTGCACAGCGGGTTTCAGCTGATCGCCTTCGGTCGTTATGAGCGCACGGATACCCAGCTAGATGTGCCGCAGACCGGGCTGTTGCTTTCGCGGCGGCCTGGCAACGATCGCAGTGTGTACACGCTGGGCCTGACCTTCCGACCGATCTTCGAGATCGCTGTCAAGCTGGACTATCAGCACCGCCACACCGAAGTGTCCGGCAGTGAAAACCATCAGATCAACGCCGGTATCGCGTATCAGTTTTGACGGCGCTTGCGACGGTCGAATGTCGTGGCTGCCGACGGGCGTGCGGCGTGTGATGGCGGTCGCAAGAAAGGCCACGGTCGGCTGTGGTCCCGCTGTAAGATCGCGAAGATGGCCCAGTTGCAAAGCAGTGAGCGGCGCTCGGCGCTGCGAGTTGTGGGCGGCCTGATTCTGAGCGCGCTGGGAGCCGCGCTGCTGATCCCCGCCGCGATCTTTCTGAGCGATCCTCTGCGTCGCAGGAAGCCGCCCGCCCGAAGCGATGGCGAGACCGATCCACCGACCGATGGCACCGCCAGCATTCCAGTCGCCGATCTGCACGAGGTGCCCGATCTCGATCGCGGTGACGCACCGCTGCGCGCCGCAGTGATTGCAAGCGGCCTGCGCGACGCGTGGAATCGCTTGGAACAGACCAAGCTGGGCTCGGTCTACATCGGCAAGCGAGCCGCCGGCCTGACCGCGCTTTCAGCCACCTGCCCGCACGCCGGCTGCGGCATCGACTTCGACGCCGAGCAGCGGCAGTTTGTCTGTCCTTGCCACAACAGCGCCTTCAACCTCGACGGAAAGCGGGTCAGCGGGCCGGCTCCACGAGACATGGATCGCTTGGATCTTTCGGTCCAGGGCAGCAAGGTGTACTGCCAGTTTCAGCGCTTCCGCTTGGCTCTCAAAAACAAGGTGCCGGTCTGATGGCGACCGCGGAGACGCCCACTTCCCATACGCCCAAGGGCCCGACGCAGAAGTCTGTCGCATCAGGCCCGCCGGCCGACTCGCCCGCGTCTGGATCTTTCCATTCCGGCGATTCCGGCGAAGCATCGGTCGATGCGCGGAACGCTTCGTCAACCGATGAAGGCTGGCTGGCCCGACGCACGGGGTATCGCGTCCTTCTGCGCGAGATCTTGGATCACCGCATCTCTGGCGGACCGCGCTTTGCGTATGTGTTTGGTTCGCTGCTTCTGATCGCGCTTCTGAACCAAGTGCTGACTGGCGTGCTGCTGATGGCGTTTTATGCGCCGTCTGCGACGGATGCGTGGGCATCGGTGGCCTACATCCAAGATCAGGTGCGGCTGGGCTGGTTCATCCGCGGCCTGCATTCATCGGGCGCCAGCTTGTTGGTCATCGGCGTGGTGCTGCACATGGTGCAGGTCGCCGTGTTCGGCGCCTATCGTGCCCCGCGCGAGGTCAACTGGTGGACGGGTCTTCTGCTGGCGCTTCTGGTCATGGGTTTTGCGCTGACCGGATACCTGCTGCCCTGGGATCAAAAAGGCTACTGGGCGACGCAGGTTGCGACGACGCTTCTGGGGGCAACGCCGGGCATTGGGCCGCTGCTGCAGCAGCTTGTGCAAGGCGGAAAAAGCTACGGCAACCTGACGCTGACTCACTTCTATGCGCTGCATGTCTTCGTGCTGCCAATGTCGCTGGCCATACTGGTGGTCTTGCACTTGGCGCTGTTTCGTCGTCACGGTGTGACGCCGCACTGGCGACGGAGCGCGGAAGATCTGCAGCGCACAGCGGCGCCGTTTTGGCCGCGGCAAGCGGTCTATGACCTTTTGGCCGGTAGTGCGCTGATCGCGGCGCTGTTCTTCTGGGTCGTTCGCACGCACGGCGCCGATCTAAGCGCGCCCGCCGATCCTTCGGTTCCCTACGATGCGCGGCCCGAGTGGTACTTCCTGCCATTATTTCAACTTTTGAAGTATTTCCCGGGCTCGCTTGAGATCGTCGCGGCGATGGGGGCTCCGCTTTTGCTGCTGGGTTCGCTGGTGCTGATGCCGTGGCTGGATCGCGGGGATGGGCTGGCGCCGACGCAGCGTCCCCGTTCGCTTTTGGTCTTTGGCCTGTGCGTGGTCGGCACGGTGGCGCTGGGCGGCTTGGCGCAGCGCGAAGATGCGCGCAACGCAAACTTCCAGCGTCATCAAGCCGACGCACATGCCCAAGCGGTTCGAGCCCGAACGCTGGCGCTGCAAGGGGTTCCGGTGGCCGGCGGCATCGCGGTGTATGAAAACGATCCTCTGGAACAGGGACGCAAGCTGTTTGCCGAGCACTGCGCGGGCTGCCATCGCCTGCAGCGGCTGGGGCCCGCCGACGAAGATCAGAAAGGTCCGCAGCTGACGGGACTGTGGTCACGACCCTGGCTGGAAGCCTTCTTGCGCGCGCCGGACAGCCCGGCCTTTTATGGTCGCAGCAAGCTTTCGGGGGGCATGAAGGCCGTCGATCTGCCGCCGCCCGAGATGGCCGATCTAGTCGAGTACCTCTATGCGCTGGCCGGTGGGAAAGACGTCGATGCGGCGCGGGTGGCTCGCGGGCAGGTGCTGTTTGAAGACAAGAACTGCGACCTATGTCACGAACGGGACGGCAAGACCGGCGGACAAGGACCGAATCTTCTGGCCTACGGCAGTGACGCCTGGCTGCGTGCTTTTCTGCTGTCGCCGGGCGCGGTCACGTACTACGGCGAAAAGAATGACATGCCAGCCTTTGGCAAGAAGCTCAGCGATGGCGAGCTGACGCGCCTCATCCGCTTCGTGATGGCGCAGCGGACCGCGAGCGCTGGTGCGCACTAATGCAAAACTGCCACATGGTCGAAGTACCATCGCGCCTCACGGTCACAGCGTCGGCAAGTCGGCCCCGCGGGTAAGTGGGCAGGATCGCTTGAGCGACCCTGTTTGAGCCGCTTGGCATGCCGACTGCTTCGCTGGTTGTCTGCAGAGCCGTGCAAGCTCTGCAGCAAGCGCGATAAGGCGCTTGCACCCAAGAACCTGCTAGCTGGGAGAACCACCATGAACAAGATGCTGCTTGGTCTGACTGCCGTGTTCGCGCTGTCCGTTGCTGCTCCTGCTTTCGCTTCGGATGACAAGGGTGCTGAGAAGCCCGCCAAGGAGAAGAAGGCCAAGGGCAAGAAGGGCGAGAAGGAAGGCGAGAAGGAAGGCGACAAGAAGTAGTTCGCCTGGCCTTTCCTTTGGGAAAGGCGAAGCGCGCACGTCAGACCGCGCGCAGCAGCCCCGGTAGGCACCAGCCCGCCGGGGCTCGTTTTTTTTTGGCCGACGAATTCTGCTGCCCAGCCTTCGACAGCGCATGGATTGAGCGGGTATCCGCGCGCGTGATACCCTGAGCC
>JAYRFD010001399.1:0-11124 GCA_041908565.1 Polyangia bacterium
ATCTTTGCTTGGGCTCCAAGTGAATCGGCAAGGGGATCTGAACTATCGCTGGCCAAGCGGGCGGGCTGGTACAGAGCGCAGATGCTCCCACAGCGCGCGCTTCTCGGTATCGTTGAGCTTGGCCAAGGCTTCATATGGCATGAAGGGATTCAGCGCCAAGCCATGTTTGCGAATGCCGGTGTTGAGCAGCTTGGTGAAGTCTTCGTAGGTCCAGTCCTTCATGCCGGTCTCGTGCACGGTCAGGTTTGGGGGCACTGGGATCGACGGTGGGGCGCCGGGAATCGGGCCACCGCTTAGATGTTCGCCGTGGCAGCCGGTACATAGCTGACCGATAAAGCGACCGTAGGCGGCTGTTGGTTCGGGGGGCGGCGGGGTTTCACTGCGCGGCTTGCTGGCTCGACGAGCCACGTCGAAGATGATCTCGTCCCGGCGATCCAGGATCTTGGCCAAGGGCTTGACGAGCATGGGGCCGTTGACGCGATCGACGCTGGGGATGGTGCGCAAGTACGACACGATGGCCGCGATGTCGGCCGCCGGCAGCCAGTTGAAGTCCTGCACCGGCATCATGCGCAGGCTGGTGCCGTCGCGCTTGATGCCAAACTGCAGCATGCGCGCTAGCTCGCCATCGCTGTAGGCGGCCAGCAAACCGTTGCTCAGGTTCGGTCCACTGATCGTGCCCAGCGGCCCCATGTGGATCGGCTTGCCACCCCCCAGGTCGCTGCCATGGCAGTCGTGGGTGGCGCAGGCAGTCACCGATTCCACCAAGTGCTGCCCGCGCGCCAGTACGGCGGGCTCTGTCGAACGATGTACTGTCGGCACAGCAATGTCGTAGACGTGCGCCATGCTGGCGTCATACGCGCTGATCTTGGGCAGCACATACGCGCCTATTGCGCCGCCCAGAACCAGCACCGTTGCACCAGCGCCCAGCAAGAGCTTCTTGACCACAGGCTTCATGATCGCTGCCCCCTTCTGCGATAGGTGTCGCCGACTGCCAGTGAGCGGTTGGCTTGGCTTGCCTAGTTTGCGGCAGCCGTATTCTTGATGATCTTGAAATCGGTTCGCCGATTCAATTCGCGGCCTTCGGGGCTGCGGTTGTCGGCAACCGGCTGATCGGGTCCGTTGCCAATCGCGATGAAGCGGCTGCGATCAAAGCGGTGGCGATCAACTAGGTACGAGATGACCGCTTCGGCGCGGGTCTTGGACAGCGCGACGTTGGCGGTGCGGTTGCCGACGTTGTCGGTGTTGCCTTCGACCTTGACGTAGGCGTTCTGAAAGACGGACAAGGTCTGGGCAAAGCCATCCAAGACCTTGCGCGCATTGGGATCGACGCTGCTTTGGCCGCTGCCGAAGTAGATGCTGACGCTCTTGGTCAGCAGGCTGGGCCCCTGCTGTGCGGGGGCGCCCAGGAAGCGGAAGCTCTCGACGATTTTTTGATCGCGAAACTGCGGAGACACGCTCGATAGCGCTTTAAGCCACTTGCTGTCCGCGGGCGGCACAGCGTCTTTGATCAGGCCTTCGCGCTGCCACACAGTGCTTGCTTCGACAAACAGCGAGTCGTAGGCGCAGTCTTCGGTCTCTAGTCCGAAGAATGCGCGGTTGTCGGCGAACAGCGCGGGCTTGATCTTGGACAAGGTCGACTTGACTAGCTCAGGCTTCTGCGCGAAGGCGGCCGCGGCTAGCTCGATGGTGCGGGTCGAGTCGCGATCCAGATCATCGACCGCAGAAAAGAAGGCCTGCACCAGCTTGGTCATGTCTTCGCGGCGCTCTTCCAAAAAGTCGCGGCGCGCGAACAGCAGGTCGGCGACCAAGTTGGTCGCGGTCTCGGTGCTGACCAAGGTCACCCCTTTGCCATCGGCGATCGCTTCTGAAAGATGCGGTTCCCAGATGGCGACGGCATCGACTTCACCCCGCTGGAACAGCGCACCGGCATCGGGCGTCTTTACGGCCCACACCAAGTGACTTTTCACTTCATCGATGTCGGCTTGCTTCAGGTTGCTCTTTTCCAAGAGCGACAGCAGGAAGTAGTGCGTGGGCGTGTTGCGTGTCGTGGCGATGCGCGCGGTCTTCAGCTCTTCGATGCTCTTGAACTGCGGCTTGGCTGCGATGCCGATGTTGCCGCGACTCCAGTCGACCAAAAGAAAGCTGCGCAAGTCGACGCCTTTGCTTTTGTAAATCGGCGCCAGGTTGGCCAAGTAGTCCAAGGTCAGCAGCATGATCTGCACTTCACCGTCATCGAAGGCCTTCAGGCGCTCTTTCGATCCACGGATCAAGCGCACTTCGACATCCAGCCCAGCCTTGGCAAAGCGCGACTGCGGACCGGGCAGCGCGCCGTCGTTGGCCAGCAGCAGCGGATAGCCACCGCCGAAGTCGTTGACGCCGATCACGATGCGCGAAGACTTGCCGGCTTTGCCCTTGCTGTCGTCGCTGCCGATCACGTGGCCGGTCGGATCGCGTCCGTCTTTGCTGCTGCCTTCGGGCATGCGCGAAAACGGCCGCAGCTCGTGCCCGCGGTAGTAGAAGATCAGGCCAACGACCGAGACGATAACCAGCGCGATGAACGTCTTGGCAAATGAAGTGAGCTGCATCGGCTACTCCGCCGCTTTCTGATTGTCGGGCCGCACGCTGTCAGCCTGCGTGGCGGGCTGTGTCTGCTTGGGCGTAAGCGCTTGAAAGATCAGCAGGCAGATGAATGCAGCGACGCCGATGCCGACGAAGACCCACCACAGATAGTGGGCGTGGGCATAGGCCGCCGGCAGAGGTCCCTGCCCAGCCAGAGCCGCTGCGTGTGCTGCGCGATCCGCTGCGGACAGGCGCGCTGGATCGGGACAGAAGGCATCGATGAGATAGCCGGACAGGATGTAGCCAATCAGCCACGAAAAGAAGTTGTTCAGGTGCGAATAGCCCAGATACAGCGCTTCTTTTCCTTCGGGGGCCAGGCGCGACGCGTATTCCAAGTAGCGCGGGCTTAGGAAGCATTCCGACAGACCTTGGATGGCGATGCCCGTGGCCATGGCCACCGTCACTGGGTGCAGGAAGCCATTGCCATGCGCGAAGGGACCGAAGCGCAGCCAGGTCGGTAGTGCCATGGGACCCAGCAAGGGCGGCAGCACAGCCACCACGGCCGCCGAGACCGGAATCATGGCCATCGCGATCGAGATGCTGGCGATGGGCGGCAGCTTGCGTGCCAGGTAGGTGATGGGCACCACGGTCAGCATCACCACCACGGGGTTGATGTTGGCGTACCACTCGGGACTGGCGTCGCTGCCGACCAAGCGCAGGACGTACTTGGGCATCGACGAATACAGCTGACCTTGAATGATCCAGAAGCCGGCTGAGATCAGCACCAGTGCCATCAAGCGACCGCTCTTGAGCACCTGCTTGAAGTCGGCGAGCAGGTGATCCCAGGTCTCGCGCAGGCTGGTCCGCGCGCGGGCTTCATCGGCGCCGCTCTTGGGAAAATACAGCGCGGCCACGACCAACAGGGCGACGGCGGCGACGGCAGCAGATAGCAGGGGCATGGTCGCCAGGCCGAAGGACACGCGGATCGGCTTGGCCACGGTCTTGCCGATGAAGCTGCCGATGTTGACCATCATGTAAAACAGGCTGAAGGCGCGGGCTCGATTGGTGTCGTCGGAACAGCGGGCCGCGGTGCCGGTGATGATGGGCTTGACCAAGGCGCCGCCGGCCATGATGAACAGCATCGACAGCAGCACCCAGCCCTTCTGTGGCAGAAGGCCGATGCCGCCGTAGCCGATGGTCAGCAGGAGCAAGGCCAGAAGCAGCGCCCGTCGATAGCCGACGCGATCGGCAAAGGCGCCGGACAGGAAGGGCAGCAAGTACAGACACGCTGCAAACAGCCCGCCGATGTATCCAGCCTGAATGTCGCTGTAGCCAACGACATCGGTCAGAAACGGCGCCAGCATGATGAACCAACCGTAGTAAGCCGCGCGCTCGCACAGCTCGATTACGTTGGCGGTCCAGAAGGCTGGCGGAAAGCGCCAGCTAGAAGCAGCCATATCGCCATTTTTTCACACTATTTCGCGAAGAAGAACCGCGATCTGCGGCAGAACGACCCCAGGTCGCAGCACGGTCGGGGTGTTTTGTCGTTCCTTCGCAGCGAGTGGCGCTTTAGGCTTTTGGTTGCGAAAGGAGCCGTGGCGGACGTGCAGGCAGGACAGATGCAAGCAGACCCTTCCCATCGGACGCTGCTCGAGGCGAAGCGAGGGCGGCGGCGGTCTGCGTGGGCGGTGTTCGCGGTGGGCAGCCTGCTGGCGCTGGCCTGTGCTGCGGGCCTGGGTCCGCTGCATGCGCTTGAGCGGGGCGCGTGGCTGGCCAAGCAGCTTGCGGTCACCGACGGTGGGCTTTCGCCAGACCTGCGGGAAGAAAAACACGCGGCGATGAGCACAAGCTCCTTGGCGTTCTATCGCGGCAGCGCTGCCTTGTTTTGGCTGGACCTTGGAACGTCCCCGCAGCTTTCGCAGTTCGGCGGTGTCGCACACACGCGTACGTGGCTGTCGGGCGATGCGCACCCCAATAACTTTGGATCGGTCGCGGATGCGCGCGGCGCCATCGTCTACGACCTGGATGACTTTGATGAGTCTGTGGTCGGCGACTATCAGCTGGATGTATGGCGACTGGCCACGGCGTTGATCTTGTTCATGCGCGACACGGGTGGCTTTTCAAGCGCGGACGAGGCCGCTGTCGTCGATGCGTTCAGCGATCGATACCTGGGTGCGCTGGAAGCCTGCGTTGGGACCGACGTCGAAAAGACGACGCGCTTCACGGCCGCCAACACCTACGGCAAGCTGAACGACTTCTTGCAGAACGTGGCGCGCAAGCGGAGCCGCGACAAGCTTCTGCAGCACTACACACGCAAAGACGAACGCGGCGTGCGCGTGCTGAGTCCAGCGGCTAGCGCCGATCTAGCAGATGTTCCGCCGACGGTGGTGGCGGCGATTCGCGAGGCCCTGCCGGGCTATGGCGCCACGCTGAGCGGCAGCCTGCGCTATTCCGCGCAGCACTTCACGGTAAAGAGCGTCGCGCAGCGCCTGCACGCGGGCCTGGGATCGCTGGGCAGCATGCGCTACTACGTGCAGATCGAAGGCGCGACGTCGGATCAGGACGACGACATTCTGCTGGATGTCAAAGCGCAGAAGGCGCCGTCGGCGTATCGCAACCTGGCGGGCGAATCGATTGCTGCCACCGACCAAGCTTCGGGCGGCAGCCCAGCCGGGCGTGTGATCACGGCGGCTCGATCGTTAAGTGCTGCGGTCGATGACTACCTGGGCACGATGAAGATCGCCGGCGTGACCTACAGCGTGCGTGAGAGATCGCCGTGGAAAGACCACCTGGACACCGAGATCCTGAGCAGCGTGGGGCGGCTGAGCAAGCTTGCCGAACAGTGGGCAACCGTCCTGGCCTATGCCCACGCACGCGCCGATCAGGACAGCCCCGGGCACCAGCTAGCGTATGACTTCGAGCAAGCGGTGGTGAGCCGCACGCGGGGCAAGCATTCCGAGTTTCGCGCCTTGGTGCGAAGTGTGGCGACGAGCAACGCCGCGCAGGTGAAAGAAGACTTCCAAGCCTTTCTGCGCGTTCGTCGAGGTCCAACGTGAGCGACCGGGGGACCTGGCGTAGCGTCGGTCCGCATCGATATCGCTGCGAAGAGGGCTTTCTGCACTGGGAACCGCATGGGCAGGTTCTGCTGCCCCATGCGCAGGAAGTGGTGCGGGCGCTCGATGGGCTAGGGGCCCACACGCGGCATGTGGTGTGTCTGTTTGATCAGCGCGATGCGATTCCCATTCACCCCTATGCTCGCAAGCGGCTGGTGCAATACGTGCGTGAAGTCCGGCCTCAGTTGACGGTGGTGTTTGTTGCAAACTCTCTGCTGGTGAGGACGGTAAATCAGCTGGCGATTGCGGGTGTGCGCTTGCTGGCCAACTACGATCTGCACCATCACAACTTTGACAACCTGGACGATGCGCTGGTCTGTATCGAACGCTTGCGCGCCGGGGCGAAACCCTAGCCGCGTCTGCGCGTCTCACGGGCGCTCTTGCACGGGCTGCATCACGCTCGGTGCGCGAACCTTGATATGCTCAGGCTTGATGTACGCCGGCCACTTAGACCTGACGCAGCCTCTGGTTTGGACCGTGGAAGACTGCATGTCGATCGCGGACTGCGATCACTATCGCGAGCGCTTGCAACAGGGGCGGGCCGAGCTTGCGCCGGTCATCGGTCAGCACGGTGTCGAAGTGGATCCCGTGGTGCGAAGCAATACACGCGTCATGTGGGACGACCCGCAGGAATCGAATGCGCTGTTGGCCCGGGTCGCCTCGCACGTGCCGAAGGTTCTGTCGGGAGAACGACTGATTGGCGGCAATCCGCGTCTGCGTCTGTATCGCTACCAGCCGGGCCAACATCACAGCGCGCACTGGGACACCGTCGTTCACTTCGACGGCGGCGCGCGCAGCTTGCTGACCTTGGTGTTCTATCTGAACGACGACTTTGAAGGTGGCGAGACCGACTTTCCAGAGCTTGGCAAAGTCATCGTGCCGCGACGTGGAACGGCGCTGTTGTTTCAGCACCGCATCGTGCACACGGCGTGTCCGGTACGACGCGGCGAAAAGCATGTGCTGCGCACCGACTTGGTATACGGGCCTGCCGACTTTGCCGGCCCTCTGGTCATGCGTCGCGACTAGCGGTCAAAAGCCCCCGAAGTCGGCGACGATCCGGCTTAGTTGGTCTTCAGTTCCGACGGGCGGCGCGTGGCCAGATAGTGGATCAGGGTCGGCTGCGTCGCGATGCGCGCATGGAACGCTTTCAGCGCGGGATGTCCATCCAGGCACGTCGGCTTCATCGTCAGGTGCCCGTCCAGCAGATCGAAGACCATCAGATCTGCATAGGTCGGCTTGGCACCCGCAAAGAAGCCAGCGTCGGGCTTGGTGCTGCGGCTGAGCAGCTTTTCAAGAAGCTGCAGGTTGTGCGGCAGCACTTCAGCCCAGTACTTTTCGATGGCGTCGGCCGGCGGGTTGTAACGGGCCGCAAACGCCACCGGAACAAACTTGGCGCGGGCATCCTGAACGGTCTCGGCCACGATGTCGGCAAGGACGTGCTCGCGCTCGTTTTCACCATAGGCACCCAGCGTGCGCGCCAGGTGGCGCATGATCGCGGCGCTCTGCGGGATCACGAGGTCCTCGCCGCTGCTGCGATCAATCAGGATCGGTAGCTGACCAAGCGGCGTCTTGCCTTTCAAGGCCGGCCAATCGGTGACACCAGTATCGGCAAACGCAGTGCCGGTGTAGTGCAGCAGCAAGCGAATCTGCTCGGCGCGACCGTGGATTGGGAAGTACAGCACTTCATACTTGGGGCTCGTGCTCATTCGATGTTCTCCTTGCGGGGGATGTCAGCGTCGCGCGATGCAGTCTGGTCGCCACTTCCAGCGGGCTGCGTGCGCGGTCCTTGCGATGCGTAAGTGGACACAGGATACGGCAAATCGTGGTGGCGAAGTCTGCTGCAGTGGCCCGGTCTGCGACTGCGACGTCTGCGCTTGTTCCGTGCTGCAGGGCAGGGGGCTGCGGATTTTCGCCGCGGTCGATGCACACAGCACAGCCGCACTTGGATGCAGGCGCGCCGCATGTTCTGCGCCGCATGTTCCGCGCACCGCGCTGCCGCCGGATGCAAGAGCAGCAAGGACGCTTCGCGGAAAATGAATGCTTGGCGAAACCAGTGAAGCGCTATACATTGACGACGTTTGCGTTGTGCATCCTTGCTTTCCCCGACGGATTTTCTGTCCTAACCACTCGGCTTCCCTTCGCAACCACGTAGTCGGCCTCTTTCTGCCGTACGTTTTCGTCGTTCAAGTCACCCTGCAGCGCGGTATCGGGAAACGCTCTGGGGCCCCTAAGGAGTGTTTTCCATGCCGTTCGTTTCGCTTGGGCTCGCGCCCAACCTGGCCCTTCCTCTATCTCGACTGGGCTACACCCAGCCGACACCGGTGCAGGCCGCTGCCATCCCCGTGATCTTGCAAGGTCGCGATGTGTTGGCACGTGCACAGACCGGCACCGGCAAGACCGCAGCGTTTGGTCTGCCGATGATTCAACGCTTGTTTTCGACGCCTCCGCGCACGTCGGGCAAGCGCGGGCCGCGCGGCCTGGTGCTGGTCCCCACGCGCGAGCTTGCGCTGCAGGTCTATGAGTCGCTGCTTTCGTACGGCGATCCGGTTCGTCTGCGCGTCGCCGCGATCTTTGGCGGGGTTAGCATTCAGCCGCAAATCACGGCGCTGCACCGCGGCGTCGATGTCGTGGTTGCGACGCCCGGTCGCCTGATCGATCACATGCAGCAGCGGACCGTGGACCTGGCGACCATCGAAGTGCTGGTCCTGGATGAAGCCGACCGCATGCTGGACATGGGCTTCCTGCCGCCGCTGCGACGCATCCTGGCGGGCTTGCCGACCCAGCGCCAGACGCTTTTGCTTTCGGCCACGCTGGACAAAGAAGTGCAAGATCTGGCGTCGTCGTTTACCAACAGCCCCGCGTTCGTCGATGTGACGCCGACCAACACCGTGGCGGTGACGGTCACGCACCACATTCACTATGTGACGCAGGATCGCAAGCGCGCCCTGCTGACGCAGCTTTTAAGCCAGCCAGACAGCGGGCAGACCCTGGTGTTCTGCCGCACCAAGCATGGCTCGAACCGCGTCGGTGCTCAGCTAGAAGCAGCTGGCATTCGCGTCGGTGTGATTCACGGCAACAAGAGCCAAAACGCTCGCGTCAAAGCGCTGTCTGACTTCAAGAGCGGGCGCGTGGCGGTTCTGGTCGCGACCGATGTCGCGGCGCGCGGTCTCGACATCCAGCAGCTACCGCTGGTCATCAACTTCGATCTGCCGCTGGTGGCCGAAGACTACGTGCATCGCATCGGCCGCACCGGTCGAGCCGGCATGCCAGGACGCGCGATCTCGTTGGTGTCGGAAGGCGAAGCGGTGCTGCTGCGCGACATCCAGCGCTTGCTGAGCGCACCGCTTGAGACCATCAGCCTGCCCGGCTTTGAGACCGCGCCCTTCCGCATGCCTTCTTCGGGATCGCAAGGCGGTGGGCGTTCATCGCAGCGACCTCCATCGGGTCGTGACGGGGGGCCGCGACCAGCGCGCCGACCTGCAGGCAGGTCGGATGCCACATCGCGTGCAGCGCGGCCGGCTGGGCCGTCATCGAGCCCTGGGTCTTCGCCCGCCCGGCCCGCTCGTGCACCGGTCGATCCGCGTCAAGGTCATCGTCGTCCGCACGCGCCGCGCCCGCAGCGCCGCCCCAGCGACGGCGCGCAGAATCCTCGCTAGCCCGTCGACCCGGGCTTTCCGGGATCGCTATCGACAGTCCGCCCAGCCCCTCTTGTGCTGTTGATCGATGATGCCTGCCGCGATCGAAGAACGACGCGGCGACTGGCATCACGGACAGCTGCGTTCCCTGATCTAGTACGGGCAGGGATTGGGAATGGCGCGAAGCGCGATCGGCAGGTTGTACAGCGAAGGCGCCACAAGCTCGACGCGACCGCAGCCCTCGGCCGATAGGGATGCCGTTGGTGGCGGACCGCCTGTAGTGGGCATCTCGGCCGTCTCTACGGTGAAGCGAATGACCACGCTGCCAGTGGTTCCGGCTGGCAGATCGAAGGCAAGCTGCACGCTGCTGGGGGCCATCGCCATCGGCGGCATCAGCATCGCAGAGGAAACGACAAAGCGATTGCTGGAGTCGCGTTCAAAGATCACGGTGGCCGACTTGCCGCTGGCACTGACCGCTGCGTTGAGGCGCACCGTGTTCGGCGGGATGGAGCTGACTTGAACCAAGACGCTGCTCAGGTCGTTGCCGCAGCCAGCCGCCGTCATGCAAGCCAGCGAAAGCGTGACCAGACCACAGTGAACGAAAGATCGAATCGATGTCATGGGGAACCTCGATGTGCATCACGAGACATTTAGGCACCCTATGTACAGCGTTCGACCGGAAGCACTCGGCGTGATCGCAGTGCATTAGGATGCGGGCCAGCGAAGCGAAGTAGCGACGCGAATCAGAACGAGAGGACGGCGCGCGGCACACCCGCAGGAACCGCTGGATAACTGCTTGGGCGCGTTCCAACTGCGACCCCGGTGATGATCGCAGCCGCGGCAACCGCGCCACCGATCGCGGTCCAAAACCACCAGCGCTTGTAGATCGGGCTGGGCTGTTTTGCGGGATCCTTGGGGCTGGCAACGGCAAGCGGCGCGTCGACACGAGCCACCGGAGCACTCACGCTGCTGCTTGGCTCGCCACTTGTGGCCGGGGCTGCTGACGGCGGGGCTGCCGACGACGGGGCTGGCTCGCGCTCGCGCGCGGCCTTTTCTTCCGCCAGGCGCTGCTTCATTTCCAGCTCCAGCGCGGCCAGCGTGTTGCGCGCTTCGGCCAAGTAGCCATCGACCTTCTTGCGCATGTCATTGTCGAGCTTCGGCTCGGAAGACAGGTAGCGGTCGTAGTACTCGATGGCTTCGCGCAGACGACCGGCCTTGCGATAGCTCTGCGCGATGTTGAACAGCAGACCAGGCTTGGCCTCGCGTTCGTACGCCGCTTTGAATTCGGGGATGGCTTCTTCAAATTTCTGCGCTTGGTACAGCGCCATCGCCAAGTCGTAGTGCGTCTTGAAGTCCGCAGCCTGCGCGGGATGGTGAAGTCCGATACACAGTGTGAAAACAATCAGTGCGATACCTGTTCTTTTCATCGGTGTCCCCCCGCCGGTGGCTGGGTGCAGTGCATTTGCTATTCGGTCGCTCTATTCCCGCTGCGCTGCGCTTGATACCCGCTTTGCGGCGCTGAATCTGCGCGTCGATCAGTCCATCAATAACTTCACGCCATCGCGGTCCGCGTCCGCCTTGTTCTTGTCGTTCTTTCGTCCTCGCTTGCCGCCCGTCTTGGCCGCTGGCTTGCGCGGTTCCTCTGGTTTGTCTGGGCCGATCTGCGTGTCTTGCGTCGGCTGCGGCCTCTGCGGTGGCTCGGCTTGCAGGGCGATGTCGGTTTCGACATCGGTGGTGTGGCTTAGAAGCAGCGTCTTGCTTTGGTATCCACGCAAGCGCAGCGTGATCGGCGACTCCCCTGGGTCGGCTGGGCGGAC
>JAYRFD010001400.1:0-4982 GCA_041908565.1 Polyangia bacterium
CCACCGCGCGCATCTGCCAGCTGTACCCGCCGTCGCAGCGCCCCAAGATCGTCGCCATGACCGCCAGCACGCTGCCCGAGGATCGCGAGCGCTGCCGACGCGTCGGCATGGATGCCTTCCTAAGCAAGCCCCTCCGCATGGATCAGCTGGCTGCCACCCTGCGTTCGCTGTTCTCGGATGCCGCGGCACCGCAGCGGCTGTCCCCCACCGTCCCGATGCCACCCACGACGTAGCGCGCCGAACACGACCGACCGCGAACCGCGCCCGATCAGCCTGCGCACGATCAGCCTGCGCTCGATCAGAAGCACCGCCGGCAACCTGGCTGCGCAACCGCGTCCGCCCCCCCGTGCGACCGTCGATGCCGCGAGCCCCCCGAACGAACAGGCCCTGCAGTACCATGCGTCGGCAAACGCCCCCACACACGGAGCCGACATGCGACTGGCCGTCTTCAGCGAAGGCTATTTCCCCGAGATCTCGGGCGTGACCACCAGCCTGCACCAGCGCCTGCAGTACCTAAGCGCCTGGGGGCATACCGTCCGCCTGTACGTCCCTGACTACGCCCCCCTGGCTTCGCTGTATCCAAATTACCGGGATTATGTCGGTGAAGTCATGCCCCATGTCACGGTTCGCCCGTTTCCCAGCAAGCCTTACTATGTCAATTACACTCGCGATCCCGTTCCTTTTTCTTTGCGGCCCTTGCACGCCGAAATCCTGCAGTTTCGTCCCGATGTCGTTCACGTCGAATGTCCCGAGCGCCTGTTCATGGGCTTCCTGGGTCGCCCCGGCCTGTCCGTAGCGCGCAAGCTTGGCATCCCAGCGACGGCGATCTATCACACAAACTACCTGGCCTATATCCCGGACTATCAGCAGCAGGTCGCCTGGTTGGGCCTGCCCGGAATGACCGAGCTACTTCGCCGAATGGTGGTTTATGTGTATAACAGTTACGATGTAACCATGGTAGCCACACCCGCCATTCGAGACTTTTTAATATCGAATGGAGTCCACAATACTCGACTAAACTACTTCTACGGCGTTCATACCGATATTTTCCGCCCCAATCCCAATCCGCCGCCCTTAGAAAAGCCCGCTCGCATCCTGTTTATTGGCCGCATGTCCGCCGACAAGCAGATCGACACGCTGCTGTCTGCCCTGGCTCTGGTCCGTGCGCGCTGCCCCGACAGCCCGTTTGTCCTTCTGGGGGGCGGCCCGGAAGAAGACAAAGTGCAGACCTGGCTGCGCAGCCACGGCCCCGGGCAGCACATCGGCCGCGTCGCGTACAGCGATCTGCCCCCGTACTACTGGCAGGGCGATGTCTTCGTCACCGCCTGCCATAAAGAGACGCGCCCGCTGACGGTGTCCGAAGCCATGGCCAGCGGCCTGCCGGTGGTCGGCCCGGCCGGCGGCGGCCTTCCCGACATGATCGAGCCTGAAAAGACCGGCCTGCTGGTTCCCCCCGACGATCCCGGCGCCTTGGCCGATGCCGTGATTCGTCTGATAAACGATCCCCAAACGCGGCAGGCCATGGGTCAGCAGGCCCGCAAGTCCGTCGAAGACTACAGCTGGGAAGCCGGCACGCGCGCGATGCTGAAGATCTGGGAAGACCTGGCCAGCCGCTCGACGCCCCGACGCTCGCACTGACCGGCGAGCGCGCCCGATGCGACAGCAAGGACCCGCGCGCGCGATGAAGTCCGTCGTGCCTGGCGATGATCGGCTTCGCGACGACGATGAAGCCCTGCGTGCTTGCGTTGGTCGGCTTCGCACCTGCGATGAAGTCCGTCGCGATGACGATGCAGAAGGCGGTCGTATGGACTACGGCGCCAACAGATCGATGTCGCCGCTCTGCGTTGAAAGCCGCAGCGATCCGGTGCCGCTTCCCAGGCGCGTGCTCCACTCCGTCGCTTGGCCGGGGCTGCGCTTCATCTCGACGGGAAGGCCATCAGTTCCCGAGATCTCGCCGCTGTGCGAGCGAAGCTGGATGGCAACCGACTGTTCGGCGCGTCGCATGATCGACACATTGCCCGACGTCGTCTGCGCCGCGATCTGGCAAGCCGCGACGCGACAGGGTCCCGACAGCATCAGATCGCCCGAGACCGATGTATAGCGCAGCGCCTGGACGACCTCACCGGTGACGTGAAGCTCTCCCGATGTGGTCTTGGCGTCGATGGCTCCGACGACATCGCGCAGATCCATGTCGCCACTGACCGAGACCAGCGTCGCAGCCTTGGCATCTTTAATGGTGATCTCGCCAGCTGCCGTCGTCGCGGTCACGTCACCCTTCAAGCCGCTGACCCGCACGTCGCCCGATGCGCTGTGCACGTTGATCTGGCTGCCTTCGGGAAGCTGCAGTCGCAGCTGACCGGCGGCCAGCGACGATCCGCCAGCGAAGTCGATGCGCCACGCCGTCTGTCCGTTGGCCGGCGGAACGAAGCGCGCCGTCGCCACGTGGCCGTCTTCGATGCTCAGCGTGGCTTGGTCCTTGGGTCCTGCCACCACATCGACATCTGCGGCCAGCGTCGATACAGAAAGCGCGATGGGACCTGTCAGCGGCGCCCGACTGCGCACGATGTCATCGGTTTCATCCGATTCATTCGCAGCAGATTCGTTGCTTGTGTCCACCGCCACCGGCCCGGCTGCACCCGGCGTCCCCGTCGATACAGAAAGCGCGGCGACGGGCTGTGGAGTGGCGCGACGCAGCGGCGACAGCGGGCTGACGGCCACCATGCCGACGACTGCCAGGGCCGCACCCGCGACGGCATACCACTGCATGCGTTCGCTGCGGAAGGCACTGGCAAACACGCGCCGCAGCCCCCGCGGAGCCGGGCTTTCTTGTCGCAGACGATCGGCGATCTTCGATTCGATCTGCGCCCATACTTCCGATGGCGGCACACCGCGCGCCCGCTGTGCGAACAGCTCTCGTTCGGCCCGCAGCCAGGCTAGCTCGCGCCCGCAGACCGCGCAGTCGTCGGTATGGGCCGAGATCAAAATGCTGCGATCTTCGTCGAGGGATCCGGCAATCAGGGATTCCAAGTCCTGCACAGATGGATGCGTGTTCACAGCGAACCTCCCAAATAACGCAGGAGCTGAGCGCGAAGCTGCAGCCGTCCGCGATGGATTTCGTTCTTCACTTTGGCGACCGACCAGCCCATGACATCGGCGATGTCTTCGTACGAAAGGCCGTGATCCAAGCGCAAAAGAAGGGCGCTCTTGCGTGGCTCACCGACATGCGACAGCGCATCAGCCAGCACGCGGTCGGCTTCCGCCAGCAGCAGTGCAGCGTCGGGCGTCGGCGCTTGATCAACGGCTTCGACTTCGACGTTTGGCTGTTCCAGGCGACGCTTCAGATCGGCGCGAGCGCGGCACTGTTCCAAGAACACGTTGCGCGCGATGCCGAACAGCCACGACGAAAGTCGCGCTCCATCGCGCAGGCTGCGCAGCGAATCGAAGGCGCGCAGGAAGGTCTCTTGCGTGGCGTCATCGGCCGCGGCGTCGTCGCGCAGAAGGTCGCCCAGGTAACGCCGCACGCCCGGGCTGTGTCGCAGAAACAAGGCACGAAACGCCGCGCTGTCCCCGCGCTGCGCCCGCAACAGCAGCGGATCTTCGACCGACGGAGCGTCAACCGATCGCGCTTCCATCGATCGATCTGCGGCCGCCTTGGCCAGCGATCGTTCTTCGACCGATTGTTCTTCGATCGCCTTGGCCAGCGATCGTTCTTCGACCGGCCGCGAAAGCGATCGCACCGACGCTTCGCTGTCGTCGCCAGGCAAAAGCGGATGCGAAGTCTGAAAGAGCAGCGGCGCCAAAGCCGGTTTGCCGTTCATGTCCTCCGTGAGTGAAGAATCGGCCCGCTTGGTTTCAGCTTTTTTTTTCGATCGCTTGTTCGCTCGTTTGGAAGTGGGCCCTTTGGGGCCCCCTTCATCCGACTCAGCCGGCTCGGCTAGAGCAGCCTCGCCCTCTCGCCAACGGAGAGACTTCAAGCCATCGAAGAAAGAGCGGATGGACACCGGCGGCCTTCAATCGCCCGCCTTACTTGAGGCGGACCACCAGCGGATGCGCGGCAAAGTGCGCGGCCACGTAGTCGCGAAATGCCGAGATCTTGCGCGGCACATGCTGCGCCGGCGGATGCACCAAATAAAGCGTTCCACTGCCGACGCAGACGCGCGGCAGCACGCGAATCAACGATCCGGCGGCCACGTGCTCGCGCGCCAGATACGAAGGAAGAAGGCCCAGGCCCAGCCCGGCCCGCACCGCTTCCAAGATGAACAAGATATCGTCGCCCAGGATGTGCTGATGGTTCTTCGATACGGCGGGCAGCGTCGGTGGCAGACGATGCGTGCGCATCAGCACCCACTGATGTTCGTCCAGATCTTCGGGCGTGCGCGGCGTGCCGGCCCGCGACAGATAGTCGGGCGCGCCATAGACCTGCATCTCGATATCGCTGAGCTTCTTGGCGACCAGCGATGAATCGGCCAGCTTGGGGCCCGATGCGCGCAGCGCGACGTCGAAGCCCTCGGCGACCAGATCGACCAAGCGATTGGTCAAGCGGATGTCGAACTGCACCGCCGGGTAGCGCAGCGTGAAGCCGGACAGCAGGCTGGGCAAAAGCCAGGTGCCCAGGTCCGTCGGTGCCGTCACGCGAAGCTCGCCAGATGGCTGTTCTTCCCGTTCGGGCAGGCTGCCCACGGCTTCGGTCAAGGCGGCAAGCTGCGGCGCCACCTTGCCGTACAGCGCTTTGCCGGCCGTGGTCAGCGCGACGTGTCGCGTGGTTCGTGAAAAAAGCTGCACGCCCAGCGATCGCTCAAGCGCCGCGACCCCACGACTCACCGACGATCGGCGAACTCCCAGGCGCTCGGCGGCGGTGGAAAAGCTCTCGCACTCGGCGACGGCGGAAAACAGCGATAACAGGTTCAAGTCCATTCGTGCGTTTCCAGCAACAGTATGTTCCATCTTCTGGCTCTAGTGCGCGCACTGCAACGATCCCATAC
>JAYRFD010001401.1:0-5476 GCA_041908565.1 Polyangia bacterium
ACGCCCTTGCACCTGGGACCAAGACGTTTGCCCCGGGTACAAGTGAACCTGTCCCATGGGACAAGAAAGTTTGCCCCAGGTACAGGCGCACTTGCAACGGGGGCAAAGACGTTCGTACCGGGGGTAAGTGAAGCGGTCCCAAGGGACAGCTACGTTTGCCCCAGGTACAAGCGCTGTTGTCCCAGGGGAGAAAGCCAGTCGCGCCAGGGACAAACGCACCCGCCCGACCGCTCAAGCCAGGCTGCCCTGCGAGCCGACCTCTCGGAACGGACTTAGTGCGCGGTGGTCGTGGGGGGCGGCGGGCTGGCGCCGGGGGCCGGCAGCGGGCAGCGAACCGGGCGCGGGGTCGGCAGCTGCAGCCGGGCCGGACCCAGCTCGCCATTTAGCAGCGGTCCGCGGTAGCGCTGCAGCTCTTCCAGCAGCAGATCGCGCAGCACCACGTCGTCGTACATCGTGATGTTGGGCGAGGTCGCCTGTTCCGCTTGGCTGGGCACCAGGCCGCCAAAGTTGTCGCCGCCGCTGGCCAAGAAGTCTGATAGCGCGACGCTGTACTTGCGGTCGGGGACAATGGCTTCGCCGTTTTCGCGCTGCACCTGGACTTCGGGCGTGGCGCCGTTGCAGCGCACCGTGACCCGCATGCCGGATGGCACCAGCACACCGTGACTGCCGGCGGCGTTGCGACGGAATAGCTCGATCACCTGGGCGCCGGTCAAGCGCACCACAGCCAGGCGGTTGTCAAAGGGCATGACCTCAAACACATGTGTGTACACCAGCGGCCCGGCCGGCAGGTCGTTGCGCAGACCGCCGCCGTTTTGCACGGCCAGATCGACGGGCTGGCCGACCACGCGCGACGCTCCGCTGCGCATCAGGTCGGCCAGAAGCTGACCCAGCACCGATTCGTTGCGGAAGTTGCGCCGCACGCGCTGCGTCAGCGTCACGCCGACCGGCATGTTGGCGCGGGCCACGGCCCGATCGACAAAGGGCGACAGTGCGCCGGTGACGGCTAGGTTGGCGACGACCGGGCGGCCTTCGTATTCGGCGGGCGCAAGGGCGCTGCCTTCCAGCACGCGGGCATCGCAGCGCGCCTGCGGCGGACGTCTGGCCGGGGCGCTGCCGGCCGGATCCGGCTTGCTGGACGCGGAAGCGGACGAGGACTCAGACAGCGACGTGGCCGGGGCATCGGCGGGCGCTGCTGGCAGCACGCTGGGCAGGGCGACGGCGCAGACCTCGATCGGCGGATGCACCTGCGTCTTGGGGCGGCTTAACACCCAGCGCCCGTCAGGGCCGCGCTGAAAGGTCAGATCGATGCGCCCAAAGGCGACGCCGTATGAAAACGCCTGCACGATGGGGACTTCGCCGGCGAAGTGCGCGACCCCAGCGTGCGAGTGGCCACCGACGATGGCATCGACCACGCCCTGCAGATCGTCGGCGATGCGGAAGATGCGCTCGTCATTGCTGCGACAGCTGGACGTGTCGCGCGGGTTGTCGAAGGCCGAGCAGTTGGCGCCTTCGTGGATGGTCAGGATGACGGCGTCGACGCCCTGCTGGCGCAGCTTGTCGGCTTCGCGGCGCACGGCGGGCACGATGGGGGCGACAGTGACATCGCGCAGGTTCAGGCTGTTGGTGGTGCGCGGCGTGTCTTCGGTCAACGCACCGACGATGCCCAGGCGAAGCCCGGCCAGCTCGACAATGCGCGACGGATAGACATTGGGCCAGGCCACAGGCTGCCCGGTCGCCTTATCCAGAAGGTTCGCCGACAGAAACGGGAAGCGCGCGCTCTTGGCCAGGGTCTTTAGCGCACCCGTCGGATCGTCGTCGCTGCCGGCCTTGGGGACCGATCGTGGCCCAGCCGGGCCATAGTCGAACTCGTGGTTGCCGATGGCGGCCGCGTGATAGCCCAGGGCGTTGTAGGCGGCGATTACGGCCTGCCCTTCGCTCATGTTCGACACGATGGTGCCTTGGAACATGTCGCCGCCGTCGAGCAGCAGCACCGGCTTGCGGGCTCGCAGGTTTTCAAGATAGCCCGACAGAAGCGCCAGGCCGCCGCGCTGGACGCTGTGCGGCTGACCGTCGGCCCCACGCACCTGCAGCGTGCGCGGCTCGACATAGCCATGCAGATCACTGGTGCCGACGATGGCGATCGAAAGCTCGCTGGGGGCGGACGCGGTGGCCGGCCCAGACCCCGGGCCCGCGGCCCCCGTGGTCGGCGGAGTGTCCGGCTGCGGGGCAGGGGCTGGGCATGCCGACAGGCCCAGCAGGCTGAGCATCAGACTGAGACAGAGCGTTTGGGTCGAGCGCATCGCCCTGCTTCGTACCGGAAAAGCCGGTCGTCTTGCTACATCCGATGTCACAGAACACCCCCCTTCGGTCGGTCGCAGGCGGCAGCCGGGACCTCGGGGATGGCCAGGGGCTCGACGGGAACCGCTGGACATCCCAGCGGGATCATCGCTCAGGTGGCGGGCGAGGCGCTACTGCTTTTCCGCCAGCACCAAGATCACCAAGAACCGCGGTCCCCCCGAGCCGGCCGCGGCCTGGCCCGCCCCGCTGGGGAAGGGACGGACGGCGGCCCCGATGTGGGTCATGCGTCCCTCCATAAACGATCGCAGCGGTCCAAAGCCGTTGGCGGAAAGGGCGCCGACCATGCCCAGGCGTAGGCGGGCGAACGAACCGGCCAGCTTGGGCAAGGCCTGCTGGATGATCTCGCCGCCGCGGGCGTCGTAGTCTTTTTCAGAAAGGGGCGCCGCGGCGATCTGCTGCGCCAGCCCGGTAAGCGTCGCATCGACCTGCAGCGCTGACAGCTTGGCCTGGCCACGCAGCAGGTTGACCTGGGCCACTGCGTCTGTCGGTGCAGTGGCCGAAAGGGGCGGCGGGGCGGCAAGCGCCGCAAAAAGCTGGGTGACCAGCAGCGTGCGCGGCTGTCCCGGCGTCGCTGGAGGGGCCACGACACAGCTGATGCCCACGTGGTCGACATCGGGGTCCAGGATGTTGGCGCGGTGGCCCGGGCTGTCCATCAGGCCCTGATGGACAAGCTGTGGCGTCGACGCTTGCGCCAGGTTTTCCGTGATGCGCGGCGACTGCACACCGGCCCGCTTGGCGCGATCGGCGGGGCCGCCGGTTCGCGGCGATACATGGGCGACAAAGTGGTGGCTGCGCATGTCTTCGCTGTGCGCAAGAGCGGCGGCTTGCAGGCGCGGCTCGACGGCAAGCGGCGCTCGTCCGGCCTGCTTGCGGTCGGCGTTGAGCAGCGTCAGAAGGACCCCCTGCGCGTCGCCATTGCACTGCCAGTCTTGCGTCTTGGCCGTGGCGCTAGCCGCCTCTTGTTCGGTCACCAGGCGGGCGAATTCGGGCGGGCTCTGGCCGCAGTACAGCGGAAAGTTGGCCAGGACCGTCGGACCCGCGCGATCTTCGGCCAGGACTTCGATCTGGTATCGCCCGGTCTTCTGGCAGACAAAGTCGGCGGCAAAGCCCTCGCCTTCGCTGCTCTTGCGGGGCGGGGCTTGCACCTGCAGCGACGTGGTCTCGCCACTTGGGGCCGTCACCATCAGGCGCGGCTTCTTGTACGGCGAAAGCACCGTGCCCGACAGCGCAAGGGGCGGACCGGCCACCGGCTGGGTGCGCGGAAGCGGCGACAGCTGAACAAAGGTCTCCAGAATGATCAGGACGCCGCAGCTCATCTCGGCGTGGTAGGGCTGGGCGGAAAAGCCATATCGCGTCCACTTGCCAGGTCCGCTGCCGCCGCCCCGACTGCCCAGCGCGGTGCGTAGCTGTTCGGGCAGGCCGTCCAGCAGATCGCCGGGGACGGCCGTCGCGAAGCGGGTCAGAAGCAGGCGATGAACCGGCTGCACGACCCCGGACTGCCATAGGGCCGCTTGGATGACGGCGTGCCCTGGCACCCCGCAGCCAGGACGGCTGGCCAGAAGGCGTGTTGCCGCATCTAGCTGCGCATCGCGCGCAAGCGGCGCCAAGCGCTGCGCTTTGGCGGCCCGCCCCATGTACTGGACAACAGCCGCGCCCAAGTCTCCGGCACTTGCGCCGGGCTGGGCGTGGGACGCTGCTGCACCCGCGCACAGGGCGGCCACGCAGATCCACAGGACTGGCAGCGGACTGCGCAGGGACATTCGACCCGACGAGTTCGACGAAGGCGCCGGCACTGCGTCCATCGTATCAGCAAGCCCTAGCTGCCGCGCCGCGCCATTTACGGCGGCGACAGATTGCGGTACAGCGGGCGGGTGATGGTGCTTGGCTGGGGTCCCGCAGCGATAGCGAGGAGGCAAGGGTGAATTCTGCGCTGGCTGAAAACGAAGCGATCTACGACCGGCTGTGGCAAGGCGTGCCCTTGGTCCCGCACGAGCGCTGGCCGATCTGGCAAGACCTGCAGCGCGAGCTTGCGCAAGGCCCGCGTGCGCTGGAGCTAGGCTGCGGCACCCTGCCGCGCTTGCCCGTGGACGGTGGCTACTTCGCCGACCTGTCGCGGTCCGCCTTGCAGCGGCTGCGCAGCCACGGTGGCCATTCGGTGAGAGCAGCCGGCCCGCTGCCGTTCTGCGATGGAGCGTTCCAAGTGGTCTGCGCCTTTGAGGTCTTGGAGCACATCCCGGAAGACACCGCCACCATCGCCGAGATCGCACGCGTGCTGCGGCCCGGCGGGGCATTCTTCGTATCGGTGCCGGTGAATCCCGCGCTGTTCACGGGCTTCGATACGGCCTGCGGTCACGTGCGTCGCTACGACGCGCAAGACCTGCAGAACAAGCTGGCTCAGGCCGGCCTGCGCATCGAGCGCTGGACCACGCAGCCCAACCACTTCAGCCGGCTGAGCGGCGCGCTGATTGGCTGGATGCTGCGCGTGCTCGCGTATTTCCCGCGGCTGACGCTGTGGCTGAAGCGCAAGTCCGTCGAAAACCAGCTACAGCGCATCCCGGCCTGGCGCACCGACCCCATCGCGGAGAGCCACCACGAAGGCGGCCTGATCGCCATCGCCCGGCGCTGCTAAGCCGCGGGCAGCTGGGGCGACGGCGATCGTTCGGTGCTGCAGCCGTCGTGTGAGGGTTGGCGGGGGCTGGCCTGGCCTGGTGCGGATCTGCCAGCTGCAGGCGGCTGCAGGGTGGGCGGCGGCGTTAGCTCAGCAGCGATGGCAGTGCGGGGGGCTGCGCTGGGCCGGTCGGGTCCGCGGGTTCTTTGGTGGGGTGGCGCCACAGCTTGTTGACGGGCACCAGTCGCACCGCCTGTCCGCGACCGGCCCGCGTGTTGCCGTGCACAGCCAGCAGGCCGTCGATCAGGCTGACTTGAGCGGGGCTCAGCCGGAAGCTGATCCGCTGCGGTGCCGGCAGCGCGAACTGGCTCAGGGGCTTGCCGGTCTCGTCGCGGATCCAGGCTTCGATGTCATAGCGGAAGTCGCCCTGGGGGTTCTGCGCCATACGGTCTTCGTGCAGCACCCGGTAGGTGACACCGCGGCAGTAGCTGGCGACCTCGGCAAGCTGAG
>JAYRFD010001402.1:0-2267 GCA_041908565.1 Polyangia bacterium
CATCGTCGCTGGACTGCGCGCCGTGATGGATGCCCAGCCGCAGGACCCTGCCTGCACACCGCCGATCAAAAGTCGCATCGTTCTGACTCCCGATCCTGAACTGGATGTCCCCGTTGCTGCCGCCGCGTGGACGTACACGTATCGCGCCGACTGCGTTGATGCGCCTTCGCTGTCCGCCTTCATCCGCGATCACTACGACCAAGCCAGCGAGTCCCTGTGCTTCGACGGCAGCGTCCCGTAAAAAAGCGCACGGCGATGGCTGCGCCCCATCGATCGCAAGCGCCAAGCAACCGCCAAGGCGCATTCAATCCAAGAACCGCTCATGCGCATTGAACGCGAAGACCGCTGCAGCGGCACAAGCCCAGGCCCCGCTGACACGGCCAAAGCGCTTGTCTGACCTGCGCTTGTCGCCTGATTTCGACGTTCACGCAAGCCGTTGTGCCGTGTCCGTGTGATACGGTGCGGACCTTTCCCGGTCTGGACCGTCGTCAGCCCCGCGCTGCGACGGCCACGAGGTCCCATACCATGCGTCCACTCGTCCAGATTGTTCGGCTGCTGGCCCTTCCGTTTCTGTTCGCCCTTGGGCTGGCGGCGTCTTGCAACAGCCAGGGCGGAGCGTCGAACCCCGATCCTGCGACCGATCTGGCAACCCCACCACAGATCGATGCCGGCGATCTGGGCAGCCCGCCCGACCAAGCCAAGCCGTCTAGCGTGGCCTTCTTGAAACAGATCCCCTCGTCCACCAACGTCGACATCGTTCGCCAGGTGGGCGTCGACAGCAGCGGCAATGTCTTTCTGGGCTGCATGTTTTCCGCCACCGTCAACTTCGGCGATGGGCCACGCACCACCCAAGGCAACCACGATGTCGCCGTCGTCAAGCTAGGCCCCAAGGGCGACCTGATCTGGGTGCGCCAGTTCGGCAGCAGCGAAGCCGACAGCGTCCTGCGCCTGGCCGTCGATCCCGACGGCAGCGTCGTGATCACGGGCATCTTTACCGGCACTTTGGACTTTGGCGCTGGGCCGGTCATAAGCCACGGCAAAGAAGACCTGTACTTGGTCAAGTACGCGGCCGATGGGCGCCTGGTCTTTGGCAAGGCCATCGGCACCGTCGACTTTGAAGCCAGCTACGCCGGGCTGGCCGTCGACGCCAACCACAACGTCTACCTGGCGGGAGCCTTCGGCATCGGCTCTTCAAGCGGCGTCCCCATCGATCTGGGCGGCGGTCCCCTGACCTCGCGCGGGTATTCCGATGGCTTTGTGGTCAAGTTCGATGCCGTCGGTGACCACGTCTTTTCCAAGCGCTTCGGCGGCAAGTACCTGGACTACATCATGGACCTGGCGCTGGCCAAAGACGGCGACATCGTCATCGGCGGCAAGCTAGGCGGCACCGTCGATCTGGGCACCGGCCCGCTGATGCCCCCGACCGAGGCGACAAGCTGGGCCTTTATCGCCCGCCTAAGCTCCGCCGGCAGTCCGAAGTGGGTGGCCAGCTATTTCAACGACGGATCCACGGCCGCACAGCTTGCGGTCAGCGACAGCGGCATCACGCACGTCGCCGGTAGCTTTGTCCGCAGCCTGCAGACTCGAACCGCGTCGCTAAGCAGCGGCAACAACAGCAACCACGGCTTCCTGCTTCAGCTGGATGCCACCGGTAAAGAAGGCTGGGCCCGCGCCGTTGCCCCCGCCAGCGAAACCGACTATGTCGAGACTCTGAGCACCGACGGCGAAAGCATCTATCTGGGAGGTCTGTTCAACGGCAGCGCCGACTTCGGTCTGGGCATGCGCACCGCCCCCAAGACCGATGCCTTTGTAGTCCGCTACAGCTTGACCGGCATGCCATCGAGCATGCGGCAGTACGGTGGCAGCAGCTTCACGTGCATCAACAGCGTCGCCGCCCGCTCCGATGCTCTGTACATCGGCGGCTTCTTCCAGGAGTCGGTGCGCTTTGAAGACACGACGCTGACCGCCACCGGCCAGTCCGACGGCGTCCTGCTCAAGCTGCTTCCCACCTTGGCCCCCGCCCTGCAAGCCCCTCGCTAACCGCCACGGCTCTCGGTCCGCAACGCTCCCCGCGATCGTCGGCGCTCCCGTTGGACATCGGCGCTCCCGTCGAGCGCCGCGCCCCACGGAGTGAGCGATTTTTATTCTTCCATCTAATTTGCAATATTAATTATTAATATTGATAATCTTAACACTCAATGAAGCCCACAATGGAAGAGGGCGGTCCCTGCGCCCGGGGCCTGCATGGCAGGGCGGCTGTGGGCTGA
>JAYRFD010001403.1:0-2772 GCA_041908565.1 Polyangia bacterium
CTGGCGCGCGAGCTGGGCATCGATCATGTGCTGTGCACGCGCCTGCTGGTCGATCCGAGCTCGGGCGTATTCACCGGTCATGCCGAGCGCCCGATGTGCTACGGCGAAGGCAAGGTCGTCTATGCCGAGCGCTTCGCCGAACAGCATGGCTGCGATCTGCAGCAGAGCTACTTCTACACCGACAGCTACAGCGACCTGCCCATGCTGCAGCGCGTCGGCAATCCGCAGGTCATAAACCCCGACACGCGCCTGCGTCGGCACGCCCGAAAAAGCGGCTGGCCCATCGCGCGCTGGTAGTGCGTTGCGCGGCCAGATGCGGTGTTGGTCAGCGCACGGCGATTAGCTCAAAGACCGGCGGCAGCACGATGAAGTCGGTGTCGCTGGCGCGAACCTCGTCCAGATCGCGCAGCAGTTCCTGGCAGTCGGCCGCGTCCAGAAGTCCCATCGCGACCAGCTTCGGGGCGTAGTTGCGCCACCACGTATGCGCCCACTGAAACATCGTGTCGTGTCCGCGCGCGATGCGCTGATGGACGTCCAGGTGTTCAAGGCGCAGGCCGGCCTGCTTTAGCAGACGCGGCAGGCGACCGCAGATGTCGGCGTCACCCCCGCGAGCTTCCCAGCTTTGGATGGTCGCAGCGACGACTTTTTCATAGCTGCGCCGGCGTGGAGCCAGCGTCATGGCGCGGTAGTTGAAGTAGTCATGCACAACAAAGCGTCCCCCCGGCTTCAGCAGGCGAGCCACCTGATCGACCACGGCCGCGGGGTTTGTGACAAAGCACAGGACCCAGCGTGCGTAGGCCAGATCGATCGAGCCTGGCTCGACGACACCAGACAGCGCCGCTGGCAGATTCTGCGCATCGCCGACCACAGCCGACAGCTGCGAAAGTCCGCGGCTTGCGGCCTGTGCGTTGACGTGTGCGATGAAGCCGCTCGATTCATCGACGCCGATGACGCGGCCCGTGCTGCCGACTAGCTGCGCCAGATCAAACGACGCGAAGCCGGGACCGCAGCCTACATCCAGCACCGACTGCCCCATGCACAGGCCCGCACGACGCCAGGCCGCGACGGAGGCATCGGCCCACAGGCGATGCTGAAAGGCCAAGCGATCCAGCTCGTCGCGGCCGGTGCCAAGGACGTACTCTTGCGGGCTCTCTGTGTTTTGTTGGGACTGCGGGGACGGGTGGCTCATCGTGCGGCTCCTTCCATTTACGTACGACGCACATGGGATTGGCGCATCAGGATACTCAAGCGTGAGGTTTCGATTGGCAGCGTACGTCGCGGCGGCTGGCGTTTGTTTTTTTGCTTCGCCCGGCGGGCGGAATTTGCTCTTGTAGGGTCTATGCAGTCACACGCAAGCTCTGCATCCACCGTGCTTCCTCCGTTGCCGCCTTCGGTGTTTCGTCTGATCGACTTGGCGCTGGATGAAGATCTGGGCCGCGGCGATCTGACCAGCGAAGCGATCTTTGGCGAACACGACCAGACCCGCGCCACGCTGCTGGCCAAAAGCGCGCTGTGCCTGTCCGGTCTGGATGTTGCGCAGGCAGTGTTTCATCGCGTCGACGCGCGCATCGTCTGCCAGCCGCTGTACCGCGATGGATCGCTGGTGCGACCGGGCACGCCGGTGATGAATGTCGAAGGCCCGGTGCGCGGCGTGCTGGCGGCCGAGCGCACGGTGCTGAACTTCCTGCAGCGCTTGTCGGGCATCGCGACCCTGACCCGCAAGTACGTTGACTCGGTGGCGGGGACGGGCACGCGGCTGGTCGACACGCGCAAGACGCTGCCGGGCTTTCGCTTTTTGGACAAGCGCGCGGTGCGACATGGCGGCGGTCACAACCATCGCGCCGATCTTGGATCGGGCGTGCTGATCAAAGACAACCACATCGCGGCTGCTGGCAGCGTCACGGCCGCCATCGAAGCCGTGCGCGAGTCGGCTCCGCACAGCGTGCGCATCGAGGTCGAAGTGACGACGCTGGCGCAGATCAACGAAGCGCTGGCGGCGCAAGCCCACGTCCTTCTGTTCGACAACATGAGCCCCGCGCAAGTGCAGGAAGCGCTGACGTTGTTGCCGCCGCGCGGCGATGTCCGGCGTCCCTTGGTCGAGCTGTCTGGCGGCATCACGCTGGGGACCTTGCGCAGCTATGCCGAAGCCGGTGCGGACCTAATCAGCGTCGGCGCGCTGACGCACTCGGCCCCGGCGGCTGATATCTCGCTGGAAGTGGCGCCGCCTGGCACGCAGCCTGGCGATGGCAGCCGCGACTGAGCGCATGATATCCCCGAACCTTGGCGCGTCGTGGCAGCACCTGCCCAGCTGCGAATCAACCAATGACGAGCTAGTGCGTCTGGGACGGGCTGGCGCACCAGCGGGTACCGTGCTTACGACCGATGCGCAGACGCGGGGGCGCGGACGGCAGGGGCGCGCGTGGCATTCTCCATCGGGCGAAAACCTGTACTTGTCGGTGCTGTTGCGACCGCCGCTGCCGCCGCATCGCGCACCGATGCTGTGTCTGGCGGCCGGCTTGGCTTTGTACGACGCCGTCGATGCCAGTCTTGTGGCCTGCGATCAGCGACACGCCGTCGACCTGCGCTTGAAGTGGCCGAACGATCTGTTGGCGGCGCCTGCGCACGACGGGGCAGCCCACTATCAAAAGCTTGGCGGCATCTTGACGGAGCTTTTTGGCAGCGCTGGCAGCATCGACTTCGTGGTCATCGGCGTCGGCTGCAACGTGCGCAGCGCCGACTTTCCGCCCGGTGTACCTGGGACCAGCTTGCGTC
>JAYRFD010001404.1:0-6018 GCA_041908565.1 Polyangia bacterium
AGAAGGACAATGGTCGTGATCCATTGCCATATTGGGGTACTGCGGATGATGCTTTTCAAATAGCAATTCAAGCTGAGTCGCGGTTTCCGTGGGCCCATAGTGACTATGGATTGCTGCTGCAGGGCAAGGGAAAATACTTGGCACAGCACGGCGAGGAGTGGCGGACTGCGCTCCAACAGTCTGTGGTGAATTTTCAAAGGGCAATCGATGTGGATCCTTCTTATGTCTCTGCTTATGTTAATCAACTGGAATCATATTATACCATTGTGGAGATCATGGCGAGCCGTGGCGAGAATCCAGAATCGGTAGTGAAGGACGCGCAAGTTGTCTATTTGGCTGCCAGGCAGGTGAATTCGAATACGATACTGATCTATTATAATATGGCGAATGTACTTATCAGGCAAGCTTTGGTTTTGGTGGAAAGTGGTATGAGTGCTGATTTTTATTTTGGGGAAATTCAGAAGACCATTGATGCCATGTTGGGAATTGAGCGGAATAGTGTTTTAGGCGACATCTTGAAGATGCGTTTTGAGATGCTCAAGATGATGCTGCCGGAGCAGTCCAGCGCATCGATGGCAAATCTTCTGAAAGAACAGCAGGGGAATGCTGTGGAGTGTCGTAAACGAGAAGGATACGCGGGGCACTGTGACGCGATCCTGGCGTGGGCCCATGTGCTGTTTTCTGAACGAGCAACGCATGAGCAATCTCAGGTAACAAAACACGTTGAAGATGCAGTTGCATTCGCATCACAGGCAATGTCGATTAATTCCAGCGACCCGGATGTCGTTCAGAGTGCTGTTATGGCGTGGACCGCAAAGCTACAAGGGCAGCCTAAGTCGCGAAGTTCCGCCGCGATGCAGAACGCCATCAGCCTTGCGAAGAAGGCGCTGGACCTACGGCCGTACGATGGACGGAATCACGGGAATATGGCCGCTCTGCTGGTCCTTCGTGCGGGGCTGCGTCCACGGGATGGCCAGGCGGACTTGCGGGCGGCGCGGGAGTCGTATCGGCAGGCCATCCAGCGGAATCCGCGTCTGGAAAAGGTGTATGCGAAGCAGGTTCAGGAAGTGGATGCGCTGTTGGCGGGGCAGGGCGGGGGGAAGTAGGCGGGGCGGGGGGCCTCGACGGGGGGGAGGCCCTTCAGAGAGAGCGCGTCGGGCTTACATGTGGCTCGACTGCGTGTACCAGACGGCGCCATAGCTCGCCGCGTCGCACAGGGGCAGTGGGACGGCGCAGCCGGGGAAGAAGATGTCGGGGCGGCGCTGCTTGGTCAGGCAGATGGCTCCCTTGGGGCCCCAGACTGCCTCGACGTCGCTGCCGCCGCTCTTCTGGAAGGCGGGTGAGAAGTTGTCGTCGATGCCGATCATGGTGCCGTCTTCGGTGTAGGTGTCGCCGGTGCCGCAGTAGTCGGCGCGCTTCATGTAGATGCAGGACTGATGTGCATCCACCAGCTTTTCAAACGTGCCGCTGCTGGCCACCTGGGCCTCGGTCCAGCCGCGATACCCCCACTGCTGGCAGCGACCGATGCCACCGCTGGCGCACGACACCGAGACCAGGCTGGCGTCATCCGTGCGGCTGGCAGTCAAGACATCCCACTGCGAGCCGACCGAGAACTGCGCTGGCTCGTTGTCGCCGGTATCGCCGCGATAGCAGAAGGGCTGCTTGACGGCACCGGGGATGTTTTCGGCCACGCTGACGATCTCGTACCCAAAGATGTCCTTCGTGGTGCTTTCCAAAGCCTTGAACGACTGAAAGATCAGGCTGTAGGGCGCCAGATCGCCGCGCTTGTGGAAGGAGGGGATCCTCAGGTGCAGCACCAGCCCGGCTAGCTCCTCACCGGCCACCTCGAACGAGCCGACGCCGTCCTCAAGGAACAGCCGCAGGTCGCTGCCCTTGGTGCTGATCTCTTTGACATTGTAGAAACTGCCGTGCCACTCGGCGTTGACGACCGAGCCCTTCTTGGCGGCGAAGCTGCCGCCATCCCAGTAGCCGCCGTTGACGACGACATCGGGGCCGGCATGGGTGAAGCCGGTCATATAGAACCAGCCGTCGGGCGTCTTGATGCCCCACTCACTGCGCGGCATGGTGGTGGCGATGTAGATGCCGGTGCCGTTGGGCAGCTTGCCGTACCAGGAACCGTCAGCCTGCTTGCGGTGGCCGGAGTCCTGGGCCGGGGCGGCGCTATCACAGCCGCTGGTCAGGCCAAGGCCCAGAGTGAAGGCGAGAGCGAGAGAGCCAATCTGAAAACGGGTCGACATTGCGTCCTCCAAAATCTCGAACTGTTCTACCGAAGGGGGGCCCAGCAGGATGCGGTGGCCGCCCCGTCGCATCTATTTGCCTCTAGTGTCCAAGAAGCATGCCAAGGTCCGGCCATGGGTCGGCTGTGCCAGTGAACGACATGTAGGCCGTTTCCCGTCGAGCCTTTCTGCTGTGCTGGCGCGGGCTTGGCCTGCTGCTTCGGAAGATCCCTGGCTCGCAGCTTTTGTAGTTTGTGCCGACGCTGGCACATGTGCCTGTGCCACTGCGCTGTGCCACTGCACTGTGCCGGCTGTGCCAAGGTCTGTGCCTGCTTCCGTCCGACAGGTAGGGCAGCGGGAGGGGCCGCTCGACAGGCCATCTGTCGGGGGGAGAGCGGCATATAATCCTCTGGATGTCTCAGCCCTCATCGACGATGAAGGACAGTGGGGACCGCTTCTCGGACTCTGACGCAGGACGAGAGCGCGTGCCGGGCCTGGTCCTCGTCTTTTCGTGCGGGGCACCAGCGACGGTGGTCGTGCCCATGGCGGGTGGCGAGGTCGAGCTTGGGCGAGCCGCACACGGCCTGCCTTTGGATGGCCGCATGTCGCGCAGGCACGTGCAGGTGCGCTTTGAAGGGGGCCGCTTCTTTGCCACGGACCTGGGCAGCCAGAACGGCAGTGCTGTCGACGGAGAGCCGATTGCCGCGCAGCAACGAACCGAGGTTCAGCGCGTGCTGCGCGTCGGGGATTCGCTGCTGGTCCCCGTCCGCGACATCACCGCGCTGGCGCGGCATGGCGTCAAGGTCAAAGAGGGTCGCGTGATTGGACCGGCCCTGCACATGCTTTTGACCGAGACCGCGACGGCTGCACGCTTTGGCAACGCTCTGCACATCACCGGCGAAAGCGGCACCGGCAAAGAGTTCATCGCGCGCTGGTTTCATGAATCAGGACCCAATCGCGAGGGGCGCTTCGTTCCCGTGAACTGCGCCGCCATTCCGCAAGGCCTGGCCGAGCGGCTGCTGTTTGGCACGCGTCGCGGTGCGTATTCAGGGGCCGATGCCGATGCCGAGGGCTACATCCAGGCCGCGGCGGCCGGCACTCTGTTTTTGGATGAAGTGGGCGACCTGGATCTAAGCGTGCAGGCCAAGCTGCTGCGCGTCCTTGAAACCAAAGAGCTACTGCCCCTGGGCGCCGTGCGCCCGCGGACCATCGAGTTGCAGGTGTGCTCGGCCACCAACAAGGACCTGAAGTCGCAGGTGGCTGCGGGGCGGTTTCGCGAGGACCTGTACTACCGCATTGGCCGACCGGCCGTGTCGATTCCGCCGCTGCGCAAGCGACCCGAGGAGATCGCGTGGCTGGTCGACGGCGTGGCTCGTCGCATCACATCGACGGCGTCTTTGCACGTGTCGCTGATCGAAGCGTGCTTGTTGCGTCCCTGGCCGGGCAACGTGCGCGAGCTCTTGGTCGAGATCCGCAGCGCAGCGCAGACCGCCTTGAGCCATGACTCGGCCCGCATCGAGGCCCGCCACTTGGCCCAAGGTGCGGGCACCGCGCTAAACGACAGCGGCATCCGTCCCAGCAGCGACTTCGACGGCATGATCGAAGCCATGAGCCAGCGCAGCGGGCGCGTCGCGCAGGTCGTCATCGACCGAGCCAGCGATCGGCACAGTGATCGGCACAGCGATCGGCACAGTGATCGCTCAGGCGAGCGTGTCTTCGAGCGAGCCATGGATCGCACTGCAGATCGCCCCATGGATCCCGTTGAGCGAGCACGCATCGAGAGCGCGCTGCGCAGCCATCGGGGCAACGTGTCCGGTGCGGCCCGCGCGCTGGGCCTGCACCGCACGCAGCTACGTCGCTTGCTGGAACGCTACGGACTGGACCCACACTGCTTCGCTGACAGCGGTCCCCTGGCCTTGGATAGCGACGATTACTAGCCAGCGCTGCTTCCTGCGGCCAGCCACCGGACGGTGCTGCGACGCTTCTCTCAGACCGTCGAGCCGTGCCGTCCGGGGCGAATGCTGCGCCTATTTGCCCTGCGCCTGTTTGTCCTGCGCCTGGCGTGTTAATGCACGGGGGCTTTGACCGGCCCGCGCTTTGCGCAGTACGTCGTGCTCGTCTTGCTGCAGCCGCCCGCAAAAACGCCGAGGCCGCGCTCTGTCATCGTGCGAAGATGAGGGCGGTGGCCACTGGTTCCAAGCATATTGTCCGACGCGAAGAAGACCTGCTTTTGTTCGTGGCGGACGGCCCGCTTCAAGAGACCGATCTGGAGGCGCTGATCGTGTTGGGGAACCAGATCGCAGAGGTACACGCGGCGTACTGGATTCTGGCCGACGTGCGCAAGCTGACGGAGGTAGACGCCGCGGCACGTCGTCGGGCAGCGAAGAACCCTGCGGCCCACCTGTTTGCCGGCGCTGCGGTGTTTGGAGCCAGCCTGGTCGGGCGAACTCTGATCACGCTGATCGTCCGCGGCATGGCCATGCTGGGTCAAAGCCACATTCAGCTTCGCTTCTTTGACTCTGAAGCCGAGGCGCGGGTCTGGCTGACCGAGCGACGACACGCCAAGCCGCCCCCGGCCCCCGCCAAGCGATAGTCTTGCGGCGGGCGATGTCGCGTTTCCCAGCGCCGACCGATGCCGCCGCCGGGCCCGACTTGACGGAGGCCGCGCCGACCTTCGTGTGGCATGCGGGCCCTTGGCCACTTTTGCCGCGCCCTGCGAGCGGGCCCGCAGTACTCTTCTTTCGTGCTGGATCGGCTGCATGAATTCACGGCGCTTCTGCGGCGCAACGGCGTGCGCACATCGATCGCCGAAGTGATGGATGCTGTCCGTGCGCTGTCGGCCTGCGGCTTGGCCGATCGGCAGACCGTGCGCGGTGCGCTATCGACGACCTTGGTCAAGCGGCACGAAGACCAGGCGCCCTTCGATGAGCTATTCGATCTGTTCTTCTATCAGCCCGGCCAGATCCTGCGGTCGGCACAGGCTCCCTTGGTCGATGCACTGCGCGCGCGCGGCTTCAGCGAAGACGAACTTGAGCGCATCTTGGCCATCCTGGCCGATCAAGCGGCACGTCTGGATCCCACCGCGCGCATGGCCCTGGGTCTGCGCCGCACCGATCTGGAAATGCTGCTGCGTCTGACCGGCACGCCGGTCGACTTCGGGCGCTTGGCCAACCCGCTGCAGATTGGCTACTTCACGCAGCGCATCTTGGAAAGCCTGCGGTTCAGCGATGCGCAGACGCAGATCGCGCAGCTTGGCGCGCAGATCACATCGGCCCTGTCTGGCGAAAGCGGCGGCGGCGGTGGCGGTCGGGGCGGCGAAGTGGTCGAGATCCTGCAGTCGAACCTAAGCGAGCTTCGCGCGACCGCACGCGCCTACGTCCGCAACGAATTCGACAAGCGCAACCTGCGTTACACCGAAGAGATGCGCCGCGATCTGCTGATGGAAAAGCCCTTCGCGCAGATGTCGCAGGACGAGCTGTCCCGCTTGCGGCGTGAAGTCGAACGGCTGGCCGAAAAGCTGCGCACGCAGGCCTCGCTGCGGCCCAAACAGCGTCGGCGCGGGCGCTTGGACATCCGCAAGACGCTGCGCCATGCCCTGCAGAGCGGCGGCATGCCCTTCGTGCTGCGCCTGCGTCACCGTCGCGTGGAAAAGCCGCGGCTGTGCATCCTCTGCGACATCTCGGATTCCGTGCGGCAGGTGTCGCGCTTCATGCTGCACTTCGTCTACACGCTGCAAGAGATGTTTTCGAAGGTGCGCACCTTCGTCTTCGTGTCCGAGCTG
>JAYRFD010001405.1:0-10413 GCA_041908565.1 Polyangia bacterium
ATGCTCGGCTGCAAGAGCTAGAGAGCGTCATGAAGTCTCTTCCCGAGAAACTGCGAGCGGCAGAGTTCGCTCTTCGCGAGCTCGAAAAGCTGCTGACCAAAGAACGCGAGGAGCTGCTCGATACCGAAGCCTTCCGCAAGACGCAGGAAGACGATCAGAAGGACGCAGAGCAGCTCTTAAGCCGCGCGAAGTCGAAGCTGTCTCAGGTCAAGAACTTGCGCGAGGCCAATGCCGTGCAGCGCGAGGTCGAGACCACGCGACGACAGATGGACAGCCGCCAGGAAGACGTGCAGAAGCTGGCGACGGCTCTGGCGCAGCAGCGCGAGAAGATCGACGAGCACGAAGCCCGCTTGGCAGCTGAGCGTCAGGCGGTCGAGTCGCAGCGCGATGGGGTCGAGCAGAAGCTGCGTGAGCTTGCAGAGCAGCAGGCCGAAATTCGCGTCACGCGCGAGGCGGTGGCCAAGCTGGTCAAGCCGGATGTCCTGCGCAAGTACGGCACGATTCGCATGCGGCGCGGCATGGCCGTGGTGCCCGTGAAGGACGGCACCTGTCGTGGCTGCAACATGAACATCCCCCCGCAGCTTTACAACGTGCTGCAGCGCGGAAGCTCGCTTGAGCTCTGCCCGAACTGCCACCGCATCATCTACTGGGCAAAGCTGCTTGAAGAAGAAGCCAACCCATAAGCTCCTTCTGTGGGGTGCGGCGACCTGCGTGGGGCTTCTGGCCTGCACGCCCCCCGCGCCCTTGGCGCCGGCCTGCCGCCCGTGGCAGACGGCAGATACCAGCACCGAACCTCCTGCGCACTGCCTGTTCTTTCCGCGTGCCATCGCGATGGATCCGCTTGGCGACGTCCTGTACGTGGCCAATGCCAACACCGACAGCACCTTCGGTGGCTCCACCGTCGTGTCGGTCGATCTGCTGCGGTACGAGCACGCGGTCAGCTGTTTTCGCAAGTACGGTCGCGGCCCCAGCAACGACAAGGAATGTGGCTTCGCGATCGACTGCGCAGACCTGGGGACGATCGACAAGCAGACCTCCGTCGAGGCGACCGACGCCGCCGACGCCGCAACCGGCAAGTCGCCTGCGAACTACGATCGCTGCTACTGCGAGTTCGACCTTGAAGACGAGCAGACGACCTACAGCGCCGATTCGCGAACGCGCGTCGTCAACTGCGAGTCGCAGCGCTTCATTTTGGCGGACCAGACCGTAAAGGTCGGCTTCTTTCCCGCCAGCATGCAGGTGCTCGCCGAGGATCCCCCCAACTGGTCGACCCTGCCCAAAGAGGAGTCGCTGCGACGAGGGCTGTATCTGGCGGTACGCGGTGATCCGTCGATCACGTTCATCGACATCAAGCGTCCGTTCCGTCCAAACCGCTTGCCGACCGAGAGCGCTGGCTTGCAGGCCAGCTGTGGCGATCTCGAGAGTGACCGGATCAAGCACGAGCCCGGGCAGCCCTATTCCTTGCACCTCTGCGCCGATAGCAACCGCGTGCAGAGGACGCCTTGGTCCGACGAGATTCTGATTGATCCGACGAATCCGGACCTGGGCACTCAGCCTCGTCTACGCGTACCGACCGAGCCGATGGAGATTCAGATCGATCGCGGCTGCGTTGGCACTGGCGCCTATCGCAAGCGCGGCACGCCCTGCATGAAAGACGATGGCATGGGCGGCACGGTGCCGGGTGGAGAGCCATACCAGTATCTGGTGGCGACGCACCTGGCCCGTGGCGAGATCTCGGCCTACGACTTGGGCAAGGATCCACACAATCCGATTCCGCCGGTCCTAAAAGACGTGACCAACCCGCCGCTGATCTCGATGGATCGCTATGGTCGGGCTGGCGGCGTTGCGCTGGTGCCGCGAATTCCGGGTGATCTGTCGCAGCCTTGGTATGCCAGTTCTCGTCTGCGCGGGACCATCACGACATTCCGGCTGGACGGACCCAGCGAAGCCGAAGCCAAAAACCCAACGCAGCCGGCGCCGCTTGTCGTGCCGGGCGGAAGCTTCCGGGTGGGCGATTCGTTTTCGCCGGTCTTCGACCAGGATGTACGCGACCTGAAGTTTGAACCCGGCGGCAATCGCGCATTTGCGACGGTGTACCAGCCTCCGGCCTTGGTCACCTTAGACACCAGCACACGTGGGGCGCGGGGCGTTCCGCTGAACCAGATCACCGGCACCGTCAACCTGTGCCTGGGGCCCGAGCGCAGCGCCTTTGTCTCGGTTCCTCATCGGTTCATGGGGCAGGCCGCGCGGCAGAACATGGTCTATGTGTCCTGCTATCTGTCAGGCCAGCTAGCCGAAATCGATGTCGACAGCGGCGAGCTAACCAGCATCACGCAGCTTGGACGCGGTCCGTTCAAAATCGCCCTCAACTTCGGTCAGGACGATCCGTCCGCAGCCATCGATCCCTGTGCAGATCCCTACGTCAGCGATGTCGAATCGGCGACGCGCGGAGTCGTCTGTCCGCCGAAGCCCGGGCTCCGCCCCCATCCGCTTGGCGACGGGCAGCCCGCGCTTGGACCGCGTGCCTACGTCAGCGTCTTTTTCGACAACTCGATCGGCGTCGTCGACCTTGATCCTCGCAGCCCAAGCTATCGTCGCTTGGTTGGGCGCATTGGTCTGCCGATTCCCAAGCAGGTGCAATAGTGCAGCTTCCGTCCCCGCTGCCCGTTCTTCGTCGTATTCGCCTGGCCGCTTGGACCACCGTGGGGGTCTTGGCGGTTGGCTCTGCGCTTAGCTGTACGCCGTAGACCAGCAGCGCTCCGACGCGTGCGCTCGATCGTCCAAGCGACTTGGCGCTGTACTGCGTCGACTACGAAGTGGATGGCTGTCTGCCGCAAGGCGTCGACCCTGACCGCGATCCAGAAGGCTATCTGGCCGCGTACTGCGGTCAGGTTGAGTTTGCCGCGTACTCGACCCCGCGAGCGACGGTTTTGCCGCTTTCGTCCTGCGAGGATGAGCCCAGCCGAGTTCGTGTCGAAAAGTACCTGGCCCCGGTTCGTCGTGCTGCCTATGCGACGGGTCGGGACGTGAACTATCCGTGCTGTGCGCCCGGCACCGCACCGTGTGAAACCAAGCACCCGTCCTGTTCGCGTCGCCTGTTGACCGCACTCATCGCCAACACCGCACGCGGAGAGCTGGCCGTCGCCGAAGTACAGCAGCGATCGCCCGGCACCGTGAAGAACGCAATCCTGCGCAGCCTGCACGGTGGCAAGCCCGGCTTTGGCTTCCTGCCCGTTGGGCGCCTGCCTGCCCATGTCCGGACCTTTGCTCCAGCAGAAGGGGCGCTCAAGGGCGACAGCACCGCGCCCAATGCCTGGGGTGTGACCGCCAATGCCGGCTCGTGCGATCTGTCGGTGGTCTCGCTGCAGCGCATCGCAGAGCTCTCGGCTCGTGCGGACATCTGCGACGACCCTGGACAGACCTGCGCCGGGCGTGACTGCACCGCAGAGTCCTGTCCGCAGACCGTGCAGCCGTACCTGCCGGGCGCTTCTGGTTCGCGAAGGATTCTACGGGCGCGTCCCAGCTGGGTCGAGATCGCTCCATGGGCGACCGGCACGCAGCGGGCAGCCCTGGTCGCCTATCCAAGCTGCGGCATCGTCGCCTCCGTTGCGCTGTCAGACGCGGGTGGCGGCTGCAGGGCCGAGGCAGGCTGCGGGCAGGTGCTGGATGCGCTGGGCTTTGACAAGCAGGGCAAGCCATACATCTTGTCTGCCGCGGATCTGGCCAAGCTCGACTGTGCGGCCGACTGCGGTGAAGACGGCGCGGCCAGCCTGATGCCCGATCCGGCAACTATTCCCGTCGGTGGCAGCAGTCGACCCCTGGCCTATCCAACGCATCTGGCGATTGAGCCGCAGACCTCTCGAGTCCTGGTTGGCGATGCCTATGGCGATGCTCTGACCATTGTTGACTTCGATCCTGCCGCTCCATCGGGGGCACATTTCCGAGGCACGCCTCGTCGCGTGGCGCTGGATTTTGCCGTGCTGCCCGAGTCGCTGCGTGGCGGTCAGCGAGGGACGACCTCGATCCGAATCGCACCCCGCAACGTCGCCGGACAGTTTGCCTATGTCGTCGCCCTGGATGGTTCGGTGCGCGTCGTTGATCTCGATCGCGAAGTCGAATGCGAGACCAACCCAGACCCTCGCTTCCTGCAGCAGCACGCGGGCGACAGCGCGCGGGTTCTTCCCGACGAGCTGAACCAAAGCAACCTGCGTCGGTTGAGCTGTTTCCCCAATGGCACGACGCCACGCAGTCCCTTGGCTGTTGGTCCAGGCATCCTGCCGCCGGGCGTTGGCTTGGCGAAGGACGTCGGCTTTTTGCACATGGATCTTCCCAGCTGCGACGTGCGCGACGCCGCCAGCTGCCCCTATGTGCCCGACGCCGATTCCGGACTTTGGCAGCCCACGGCAGCCGCGCGCTGGGTGGGCGATTACGCCTGGATTTTGGGCGGCGGCGGGGTCCTGACGGCAGTACAGCTTGCCGATGCTTGCCCGCAGCCATCGTTTCGCGCCTGCTTTCCCGAGTATGGGGCGCTGCATCGCCTGGCCTTGCTGAGCACGCGGACGCAGTACCAGCCCAATCCAGAGCTGGACAACCTGCCGGCGTATACGCAAGCCGTGCTGGTTAAGCCCGCCGATCGCTTGATGAACGTGCGACGGCTGGCATTTGGCCGCTCGCAGACCGATTCAACGCGACGTACGGCGGACATCAGCGTGCCTTTGATGGACAGCGATGGGGTCGGCCTACCGGTGTTTACGACGCGGGTCGATTCGACGGCGGTCTCGTACTTCGGCACCGTCTCGGACGAACAGGGCAAAGAGCGGCGGCGTCTGCAGCTGCCGGCACCGGCGTCCTACTACTATCTGCCGGTCGATCCGGTCTGCGATGTGGCCCTGGCCTCGCAGGCGGATTCCGGCAACCTGGCCAGCCCTGGCGATGGCCTGCCTCCGGAGCCTCTTCGTCGGCCGGTGAGCATGCTTCACTTTACCGACCCGGCCAATGTCAGCACTGAGACTTGGTCGCTGGAGTGGGAAGGCACGCTCCCGAATCTGTCGCGCTACAGCGGTCGTTTGCTCGGCAACGGAACGATGACGGACCTCAGCGGTCTGTACTGCAGCTATGGCGTCGAAGACGGCGACATGCTTCGCTTGCGCGGCTGCCTTAGCGACGCTGACTGCACCTACCTGGGCTCCACGACGCGCTGCCAGCGCGAGCCCGGCCAAGCCTCGACGACCCCCGGCCTTTGCCTAACCAACGATCAGGCCGACGAGTGCCGCCGCGTGTCCCAGACCCTTCTGGCGACCGGCGCTGGCGGGACCAGCTGGCCAGCCACGTGGGAACGCCGGTATCGCATCACCAAGGCAGAGCAGCAAGTTGGCCTTGGCAACGACGACATCGGCGATCGCTTGACCCTCGACGAGATCGCAGAGCCCGAGTTCGAGATCGAGCGAGAGTCGTGCACCGAGCTGGGCCAGGCCTGCAAGAGTCCCGTCTATCGCCCCGGGCGAGGCAACGACGGATCCTTGACCAACAGCGACGGTTCCTTGAAGAACAAGGCACGCGGCACCCAGGCGACCTGCCGCATCACGTCGCAGAGTGCCATGCCCGGGCAGGACCGGTCGTGCATTGTGTCGTGCCAGACCCATGCGGATTGCGGCGTGGGCTACGTCTGCGCGCACTCGCCCTATGAAGCCGTCGAAAAGGCAGCGGGGAAGACGCTGGGGCCGCGATGTGTTCGGGCCCCGCTAATTCATCCCAACACCGGGCCCGCCGGACAGCCGATCGGGCAGGGCGGAGCCGACAGCATCATCAAGGCCTGCTTCCCGGATCTTGCGCCGTATGAGGTGCGGGCTGGCGGTGCCTTCCTGGTGGCGCGCACAAACTCCAATGGCAGTCGTGAGGCCAGCACGCTGGTTCAGCGCGCCCCGGATGGTCGCTGTCGTCGGCCAAGCGCGGCGGATCCTTCGGCCAAGGTGGCTCGTCTGTTTGAGCCAAGGCTTCGGCTGGGTCCCGCGCAGAGCGTCCCCGACGGCGATCCGCGACGCTGTGCCGCTGATCCGAAGGCGTGGATCTCGCACCGCGTAAGCGCCAGCCCCGAAGCCGAAGCGCAGCCAAGCTGCCAAGCGCTGTACCAAGGTTCGGTGTCCCTGCCGTTCTTCGGGTCCGTGCAGACCGTGCGTGGCAAGCAGTACGATCCGCAGACCACGGCCGATGCCTGGATCAAGAAAGAGTACGAGCTGCTGTCCAGCCTCAGCCTCGATAGCACCGGGAATCAGTGCATCCTGACCGACGCCGCGCAAGAGAGCTTCGTTGGCTCTGCCGTTTGTTCATCGGGCTTCTGCCGCTTCCCCACTGACCACACCGAAACCCTGGGCGTGCGCCGCATTCACTTCGAGAACGCGCTTGGCAATCTGGTCATGCGTGTCCCACGGGTGCTGTTTGACCCCGCGAACAAGCCGGCAGCCTGCGACGACATGAAGCCGACGCAGGCCTGCAATCCCGAGCGCTGGGCCGTACCCCCCGACGGCTATGTGGTCAGCTTCGGTGTTCGTAGCGGTCAGCTGGCGTACCAGCAGCAAGCGCGCCCGCAGACGCCCGATGCCCAGCAGCAAGTCGACTCGCTGGCGCACAGCCTGCGGTCGGCCGTGTCGGCCCCCGGCGGCGTTGTCTACATGGTCGACGAGGGACGCTCGGGCGATCCAAGCGGACTCCGCGGCCGCATCATGCGCGCGATTGGCGCATTCTTCGATTCCGGCTTCTTGGTTCGCTAGCCCGTCGCATGAAGGCTAGCCCGTCGCTGTGTTGGCAGCGCGTGGCTACGCTGGGTTTTTCCGCGCGACGATCAGCATGAAGCCACCCAGCCCGCGCAAGCCCGGTAGCTCGGCCGCGGTGCGTTCCAGCCCCTGCAGCACCGGGGCGACGATGGGCAGCTTGTGCAGAGCTGGCATCGGCGTCAGCACGCGCAGACCATAGACCGTCTCAAGCTGCAGGTCCGACGGCAGGTAGCTCTTGACGGTCTCCAGCGAGTCATAGCGAGTAAACACGGCCTCATCGTGAATCGTCGGATCGGCGGCGGCGATGTGGGTTGGTTGCTTGAGGCGCTTGATCAGGTAGCGCAGCGACCGAGTGTTGTAGAACTCGGTGCAAAGAAACCCGCCGGGGCGCAAGACGCGCGACAGCTCTGACATGGCCCGTGTGATCGCTTCGACATGGGCTAGGACTTTGAAGGAACAGACCATGTCGAAGGACGCATCGGCGAACGGCAGGGCCGTCACTGATCCCTGGACCACGTCCAACTGACGCTGGTGCGCTTGTCGCAACATGCCGCCCGAAAGATCCACCCCGACGGCTCGCTTCACGTGCGGGGCAATGCGGCTCAAGACCAGTCCGGTGCCACAGCCCGCTTCCAAGACCGTCGAGCTCGGAGTCACATAGCGTCGGACCAAGGAGCTCTCAAGGTCGTCGATAAACGCGTGATAGCCGCTGTGCCGGTGCCGCTCGTAGCTGACAGAGAACTCGTCGTAGTAGCGGCGGTTGTCAAGTCGCATCACTTGCCCATATCAGATGCGCACCCGCTACACAATTTCTCGCGACGGATGCGTGGGTCTGCCTGGGCCTTCGGTTTGTATGCGGGAAGCGTGCATGTGCAAGCCGATCGAGTGCTGCGACCCGTTCCTGCGTGTGCCGCAACCAAGGGCGCTCTGCGACCCCGCAAGCCCGGACCGTCGAGCGAATGGCCGTCGCCAGGCCACGCGTATGCGCGCACGTTGGGTGTCGCCACGCTCAACCCGACGAGATCGTGAACGGAAGCCCTTGCGCCGAAGCCGTGGCTACGAAGACACCCGGAAACGTGGCAGGGAGGGCCGCTCAAGCCTGGGCGGACGGCGCGGGTCGATGTAGACTGATGTAGATTGTTGTCGCAGGTGAAAAATCGTCGGTTCACGGGCCACATTGCTTGTCTTCACGTGCAGCAGCTGGCCCGACCAGCATGAGGAGGAGCGAGGACCAGGGGCCGAAATTGGGGCCGGTTGCCGCATGGCGAAGTTGGGTCGGTCGGTCGGCCTTCGTGGGTCCTTGCGAAGCGTCTGGCAAGCAGCCCGCAGAGACCGCCTGAGGTCCCTGCACACCGAGTCCCACGGGCTCCTTGACCCGTGCCCCTGACTCTTCGATGATGGTGACGATGGCAGACCCGGTGAACACCACGCCGCCCCAAGGCGCTGGTCGCGGCAGTGGTTCAGAGCGCGACCAGGACGCTGGAGCCGGCGCTCGTTCACCCAGCGGCGGTGGGCACACGTCTGTTCCACCGACGCAGCCGAACCGTGGCGAGACCAGCGGTCCCAGCGCCGTACCGCCGACCCCGCATCATGAGCCCTCGTGGGTGCGCAAGGTGGACCCGCGGATCGGTCAGACCTTTGGCAAGTACCGCGTCGAGTCGGTCATCGGCAAGGGCGGCATGGGGCTCGTCTACGAGGGTGAGGACATCATCCTGGGCCGCAGCGTCGCGATCAAGTTCCTCCCCGACTCGCTGACCGAAAATCCCAAGGCCATCGAACGCTTCATCACCGAGGCGCAGGTGGCCGGCCGCCTGAACCATCCGAACCTCATCGCCATCTACGACATTGGGCAGGAGGGTGACCATTACTACATGGTCATGGAGCTGCTCAATCCGACGTCGGCGGCGAGCTACGTCAAAGAGCGCGGCCCCCTGCACTGGACCGAGGCAACCAAGGTGGTCGCGGACTGCTGTGCGGCCCTTTACGCTGCGCACCAAGTCGGGCTGGTTCACCGCGATATCAAGCCGGACAATATTCTTTGTTCTCCGACGGGAAACACCAAGCTGGTGGACTTCGGCTTGGTCAAAGATCTGGCGTTCGCTGCCGCACTGACGCAGACCGGCGTGGTCGCTGGCACTCCGCTTTACATGAGCCCAGAGCAGGCCAGTGACAGCCCGATCGACCACCGCAGCGATATCTATTCGCTGGGGGCGACGTACTTTGCACTGCTGACGGGACGACCGCCGTACACCGGCGAAGCGGCCCCGCAGATCATGTTCAAGCACTGCACGGCCCCGACGCCGGATCCTCGCGAGCTGGTGCCCGAGATTCCAGAGAGCGTCGTCCAGGTGTTGATGCGGGCGATGTCCAAGAACCAGGATGATCGCTACCAGACCGCCGATGACATGCGGCAGGCCTTGGAAGCGATCCTGCAAGAAGCGCCCCGGCGGGCGTTTAACTTCCTGGTTCCCCACGAGCCGTCGCTGCACAACATGCGGGCGCGTCCCTTCATGCGCGGTGGATCGCTGCCCAGCATCAGCACGATGCAGCCCAAGAGCAACCTGAGCATGGGCACCGGGGCGACCGCGGTGCGGCATCCGCTGGGAGGAACGCCGCCTTCGTCGACGCCTGTTCCGTCGACAACGCCGCAGCCGAACCTGGCACCATCGACGACGTCAGCCAAGCCGGCCTATTCACAGACGCTGCAGCCCTCGCGCTTGCCGCTGCTGTTGGGGGCCATTGGCTTGGGCGCCGCGCTTCTGACGTTGGCCCTTGTGGTCTGGCGCATTGTGCGACCGCCAGAGCCCGTCGTGACGGGGCCGGTTGTGCAGCAACCCGTGCCGCAGCCGACGGCGCTGCCGCCTCAACCTCCGATCCGAGTGGGTGTTCTGAACTCGCGATCGGGCACCATGGCGTTCAGCGCGGCGCCGATCGTCGATGCAACCCTGATGGCGATCGAGGAGATCAACGCGGCCGGCGGCGTCATCGGCCGCAAGATCGAGCCGCTGGTCGTCGACGGGCGCTCCGACAACAGCGTGTTTGCCCGCGAAGCCGAGCGGTTGATCACGCAGGAAAAAGTTGTGACCATCTTCGGTGGCTGGACGCCGTCCAACCGCAAAGAGATGAAGCCCGTCGTCGAAAAGTATGACCACTTGCTGGTCTTCCCATCGCGCGACGAGGGCATGGAAGACTCGCAGAACATTGTCTACAACGGCGCCACGCCGAACCAGCAGATCCTGCCTGCGGCGCGCTGGGTGCTCGAAAAGCTGGGCAAGCGTCGCATCTTCTTCATCGGGGCGGATGGCTTGCTCGGCCACATGTCCAACGAGCTTCTCAAGGACTCGCTGACCAACAACCAGGCCACAGTCGTCGGAGAAAAGTTTGTCCTGCTGTCCGAGACCAACTTTCAGCCGATCATCAAGCAGATCCTGAAGGCCAAGCCAGACGTCGTCTTCAACATCATCAACGGCGACTCGAACCTGGCCTTCTTCCGCGAGCTTCGTGCGGCGGGCGTGTACGCCAAGGACCTGCCGACCATCTCGTTTAGCATGGGCGAAAACGAGCTGGGCCAGTTTGCCGGCATCGACATGGTGGGCGACTACTTGGCGTGGAACTACTTCGAGTCGATTGATCGCGCCGAAAA
>JAYRFD010001406.1:0-1537 GCA_041908565.1 Polyangia bacterium
GCTGCATCAGGCTGCGGATGCGATCGTGTCGCTGACTGGGGTTCGACAGCAGCGTGCCGGCCCGCACCAGCAAGGCATCGGCATCCAGATAGCGTCCATGCTCGACGAAGAGCGATCCCAAACGCAGCGCACGCTGCGCCAGCTCTGACGGTATTTCACCTGTTTCTTCGGACCGCTGCAGCGCCCGCTGAGCCAGCGCCAGGGGCTCTTTCACATAACCCAAGGCCAAGAGCAGCTCGGACAGGTGGTCGAGGTAAGGGATCACCTCACGCCCTTGCGAACCGTGGGCTTGCTCGGCGGTGGCCACGGCTCGACGCAGCATGGCTTCGGCCTGATCGCGATCACCACGCTGGAAGATGCGAATCGCAAGCTTCAGAAGCGTCGCAGCCATGTCGCCCACCGCAGCGGGATTGGCAGCGGCTTCCAAGGCCTGCAGCTGGGCTCGCAGGGCAGGCTCATCGTCGGGCGCCGGTGCAGACGCGGCTTCAGCGCGCGGCGCTCTTCGCTCTTTCAGCGAACGCACGACCAGCACCGCTCCCACCAGCAGCGCAACAATCAACAGATAATCCACCTAAGTCCTCCAAGCCTGCGACCTAGCCTATCAGCCAACGAGGCAGACGGGACGCGGCGGTCGATCTGCCTGTGCTGATTGCCGCCGCAGCGTCGGCACAAGCCCTGCCCTGCCTGCCGCCTGGTCCAAAGGACAAACAGGCTTTGACGAAAACGCAGGGCTTCCGGGACACTGGTACTGTTCAAGATACGAAGGCCATCGTGTCGTCGGGAGCACACCGCGCATGAGTCCCCCCACGTTGCAGAGCATGGAACAGACGCGACAGATGATGATCGAGCTGGCGATGCGCTATGGACCGCGCTTGTTTTCGGCGCTGCTGATCCTGGTACTGGGTGCGCTGGCGGCACGCCAAGTCAATCGCCTGACTGGGGGCTGGCTGGCCCGACGCGAGATTGAGCCGGCGCTCAGCAAGCTCTTGGGTCGTCTGACGGGCCTGCTGGTGCTGTTGGTATTCGTGATGATGGCGCTGCAGAACCTGGGCGTCGAGCTGCTGCCGCTTCTGGCCAGCCTGGGCGTCGTCGGGGTAGGCGCCGGTCTGGCGATGCAGGGTGTGCTTAGCAACTTGGTGGCCGGCTTGACCATCATCCTGTCGCAGCCGTTCCGCGTCGGAGAGTACATCTCGGTCATCGGCGTCGAAGGTCAGGTCGAGTCAATCGAGCTGTTCACGACGATCTTGGTTCATCCCGATCGCTCGCAGGTGATCGTTCCCAATCGCAAGCTCGTCGGAGAAGTGCTGCATAACTACGGCAAGCTTCGCCAGCTTAGCCTGCAGGTCGGAGTCGCCTATCGGACCGATCTGCCGCGCGCGCTGGATGCCATTCGCCAGGTGCTCAAAGGAAGCTCGCGCGTCCTGCCGGATCCGCAGCCCGTCGTCGGCGTCTTGCAGCTTGGCGAGTCGGGGATCGCCATTGCGGTGCGCCCCTGGGTCGCGGTGCCTGACTACGTCGATGCCATCGGTGAGCTGAA
>JAYRFD010001407.1:0-4640 GCA_041908565.1 Polyangia bacterium
ACGCAGCAAGGCATCGCTGCACGAAAGGACAAAGCGCGGCGCGTAGGCATAGTGCAGGCGCCCCTCGGCCGCGCCGTGCCAGCGCTGGCACAGGGCATCGGAATCGGCCAGCGAGTCGCGCGTGGTCTCGCGCAGTGCAGCGGGCAGGTCGTCGCCATAGTCCATCATGGCCTTGCCGACGGTGGCCCGCAGTCCGGTGGCGGCCACGGCCTGACACAAGGCGTCCTGATGGCGCACGGTGCCCATGTCCAAGATCGCGGTGGTGCCGGACAGAAGAAGCTCGGCGCAGGCCAGCTGAGCGGCCAGCCTGATGTCGTCTTCACCCAGCGCCGCTTCATAGGGCAGCACGCGCAGGCGCAGCCAGTCCAAAAGGCGCAGATCGTCGGCACGCCCACGGCACAGGGTCTGGCACAGGTGGATGTGCGCTTGCACGATTCCGGGCAACACGATGGCATCGCTGCAGTCGATCACCGTCGCCCCGGGCCGCTCGGGTAGCGACGGAGCGATCGCCGCAATGCAGCCGTCTTGCACCAGCACATCGCCGCGACCGGCCGGCACTTCCCCTTGCACCGGCAGCACGACGCCGCCGCGCAACAGATACGTGGGACTAGTGGTTGGATCGGACATCGTGGTCATCGGCCTTGGGCACTGGCTGCGTGTCGGACTGGCTGCCGAGCGCCTCGGTAAAGGCGTGCAGGGTGGCGGGGACGAAGGCGTGGGGCAGAAGCTCGCGCAGGCGCATCACCAGCACTTCGCCGTCGATGCCGCGCGGGCCGCACAGGACCACCGGACAGTCGGTGGTGAATTCGGCCAAGGTCTGCCGGCACATGCCGCAGGGGGCAGCGGGCGGCGAAAGCTCTGTGCAGACGGCGACGGCAGCGACCTCGCGCGAGCCGGCCAGCACGGCAGCCAGCACAGCGCTGCGTTCGGCACAGACCGACAGGCCATAGGACGCGTTTTCGACGTTGGCTCCGACGAAGACATGACCGTCGGTGGTTCGCACGGCAGCGCCCACCAGGAACTGCGAATACGGGGCATAGGCCTGGGCTCGAGCGGCCTTGGCTTTCTGCACCAGCTCGACGAGCTCGGGCGGCAGCCCGGCACCGCGCTCGACAATCGGATCAGCCATTGCCGACCTCCTTCCAGCCGGCCTGCGCGCCCTTGGGCGATCCGCTCAAGTCGCCATCCAGTTCAGCCAGGATGCCGTCGAGCAAGCGGATAAAATCAGCGCGTGCGTGGGCCGCCGTCTCGGTGACTTCATCATGCGAAAGCGGCTGCGAGCTGATGCCGGCCGCCAGGTTGGTGACGCAGCTGATGCCCAGGACACGAGCCCCCATGTGACGGGCGGCGATGGCCTCGGGCACCGTCGACATCCCCACCAGATCGGCCCCCAGTCCGCGCAGCATGCGGATCTCGGCCGGCGTTTCGTACTGCGGTCCCAGGCAGCCGGCATAGACGCCGCTGGGCAGCACGTACTTTAGAGCCGCAGCGACTCGCTCAGCCACCGATCGCAGGGCGCGATCGTAGACGACGGTCATGTCGGGGAAGCGCGGCCCCAAGCGGGCATCGTTGGGCCCACGCAGCGGCGAGTCGCCCATCAGGTTCAGGTGATCGCGCAGCAGCACGAGCTGACCTGGCGACAGACCCGATGCGATGCCACCGGCGGCATTGGTCAGCAGAACGACCTCACACCCAGCCCGCACCAAGGCCCGCACCGGCAAGACCACTGTCTGCAAGCTGTGGCCTTCATAGGCGTGGATGCGCCCCTGCATGGCCAGCACTTCCAGCCCGGTTCCAGGCGGACGGCCATAGACCAAGCGTCCCTTGTGACCGACGACACCAGATGACGGAAAGCCCAGCTGGTCATAGGCGATGCTGCGCGCATCGCTGAGCCGATCGGCGTAGTCGCCAAGGCCCGATCCCAGCACCAGGGCAACCTTGGGTCGCGCGGCGGGGCCGATGAACGCACGAATACGCTCGGCCACTGCGTCGACGGCGGCCGTTCCGGGCGATTCGTTTGTCGCGTGCTCTCCTCTCATCGCAGCACGTCCAAGATCAAGGGGCCGGCTGCGACGGGTTCGGGGCCGACGACGTAGGCATCTTGCAGCAGGGTGCGGGCCCGCTCGATGCGATCTTTGGGCAGGTCGGGAGCCCCAGCGAAGTGACACAGCGGCTGCCCCGCGACCACCGACTCGCCGACTTTGCGATCCAGGTAGATATAGGCGGCCGGATCGATGCTGTCTTCTTTGCGCTCGCGCCCGGCCCGCAAGGCCACGCCGGCGAAACCCACCGCTTCGGCATCGATGCGCTGGACGTATCCCGTCGACGGAGCCGGAACGATCAAGGCCCCGGGGTGCAGGTTGTCGAACAGCCAGGGCTCGTTGGGATCGCGCAGGTCGACCAGCGCCCCTTGCATGGCGGCACAGCGCTGCAGACGAGCCAGCGCTTCGCCGCTTTTGATCGCTTGGTCGATGCGCGACAGAGCGTCGGCGTCGCTGCTACCGATGCCGGCCATGCGCAGCATCTCGGCGCCCAGGACGCGGTTTAGCTCGGTCAGATCGGCGGGCCCTTCGCCGCGCAGGACGGCCAGCGATTCGTTGACTTCGGCGGCGTTGCCGACGTAGCGCCCCAGCGGCTGATCCATGTCGGTCAGAAACGCGGTGACGTGCTTGCCGGCCCGCCGACCGATGGCGACCAAGGTCGCGGCCAGCTTGGCTGCCGACTCGCGCGTCTTCATGAAGGCGCCGCTGCCCACCTTGACATCCAGCACCAAGCCGTCGATGCCTTCGGCCAGCTTCTTGCTCATGATCGACGCGGCGATCAGCGGGATCGACTCGACGGTGGCGGTGACATCGCGCAGCGCGTACAGCAGCTTGTCGGCAGGCACCAGGGTCTCGGTCTGGCCGATCAGCGACATGCCGGTGCGGCGCAGGACGGTGCGAAATTCTTCGGTCGATAGGCCCGTGGAAAAGCCTGGGATCGATTCCAGCTTGTCCAAGGTCCCGCCCGAGTGTCCAAGGCCCCGGCCCGAGATCATCGGCACGCGCACACCACAAGCCGCGACCGTCGGTGCCAAGTGCAAAGACACCTTGTCGCCGACGCCGCCGGTCGAGTGCTTGTCGACCTTGACGCCCGGCACATCGGACAGGTCCAGCACCTCGCCGGAGTGCAGCATCGCTTCGGTCAGCGCGACCAGTTCGCTTTCGGAAAGGCCCGAAAAAAAGACGGCCATCAGAAGCGCGGACGCCTGGTAGTCGGGGATGGCGCCGCGACAGTAGTCAGCAACAAAGTTGGCGATGTCGGCCCCAGGCAGCACCTTGCCGTCGCGCTTGCGGCGGATGATGTCGACGGGGTTGTACGAAAGCGAGCTCATGAGGAGGCCCTATCTGCCCAATGGACGTGGGAAACGGTCAGTAAAGCGCAAGCGCCGGGCGGGAAGCAAACTTCTGTGCGGGGAAGTCGGGCGGGACTGCGGCCCTGCGTCAGTCAGCCAGGCCGAATCGACGCGTGGCGCTGTGGCCCCGGTGCCGTGGGGCAGCAGGCGGGCGACGCAGCAGACGGCGCCGACGGTCGTGACGGTCTTGGCGGCTTAGCGGATGGGTGGATACGGCGCAAAGCGCGGCGGATCAAGCTGAACGAACAAGGACGGAGCATGCGTCGGCGCGGGGTCGGCCATGCGCAGCGGCGGGAAGACCTGGGCCCCCACCAGCGAAGCGATGCGCAGCGGGCCGTACGACAGGCGACGAACCGGATCGGCCGGGCGCAGCGGCGGATAGACCGGCGGCTCGGCCGGAACCTCGGGCGGGGCCGGGCCTCCGTCGGCAATGCCCCACAAAAGAACGCGCTCGATACCGACCAAGCCCAGGGCCGTGTACGTGCCGGGCAGCATGTCTAGCTCGCCGCGGTAGTGTTCGCCGGCGGGCAGGCGACCGGTGCGCACGTGCCATTCGCCGTTGCGGTTCAGCGTTCCCCAGGGCCCGCGGTCGACGACATAGGCCGTCGTGCACAGGCCGGTGCGGGCCAGGCAGACGCCCAGGCGGGCACCACAGGGCAGCGTGCGATGGGCGACGCCGTGGTTGCGCATGTACTCAAAGCCGCGGCTGCCGTAGCGAACTTCTAGCTGCCGCTTGCAGGCGAAGGTCCCGACGTTGTCGTAGGGATCGCCAGCGTATCCATAGCGCGAGGCATTACCTGACTTCATCGCCGAAAGCAGCGACAGCGCGAGCAGCAGTGTCATGGCCTCTTCCCCCTCCGGCGGACCGTGTCCTCGCCCCGAGAGATGGCCGCTGCTGTCGTCGTGCCCGTGCAGTCAGTGGCCCGACCTGAGCCCCAACTACCCCGACAAACGAACAACTTAGAACCCCCGTGCAGAGCAAACATCAGACAAGTCCGGCAGCCAGAATATCAGGAAGGCCCTTTGCCAAGACCCAATAAACGCAATCAAAATGACATTTTTTTCATCAAAAGAACCAAGGGTGCGACAAGTCCTACCCGACGGATCCGGGCCCTGCCGGAGCCCGCCTGCGGACACTGCCGGAGGCATCGCTGCTGCGCTTGCCCCGCTCGATTCGGTCGGCTCGATTCGGTCGGCTCGATTCGGTCGGCTCGATTCGGTCGGCTCGATTCGGTCGGCTCGATTC
>JAYRFD010001408.1:0-2489 GCA_041908565.1 Polyangia bacterium
GCTCGAGCGCGTGCTCGCAGCGTATCGCAGCTCACCTGGCCCAAGGCCAGCCCAGCCACGGCCGCTGGCCAGGCAAGCCTCCAGGCAACAGAACCGAGGACACGTTGGATGCCCATGATGGGGGCGGACACTATCAACTTATTCCCGGCTCTCGCAACGATTTTTCATGCAGGTTCACGCAGTTGTTGCGCAGTCGTTGCTGTGACCGCAGTCGTTGCTGTGACCGCAGCCCTGCGATCTGGCCGCAATTCGTCCGCAGGCCAAGCTGCTTGGGCGGTGACCGAGGCCCTGCGCGCAGCGTACTAGGGGACGTGAGCGATGGGCCGACCCAGCCAACGAAGCAGATTGGCCTACGGACGGTTGGGGGCTCTGGAAAGGCCGATTGACACAGGCAGGGCTGCGGCAGTAAAAAGACCCGCTTTTTTTGTTGGCGGCTTGGGCGACAAACAGCCCATTCCCAGACGGAATCGAGACGAGGCACCGATGGCTCAAACGTACGATACGGCGGACCTGCGCAAAGGGCTCAAGATCATGGTGGATGGAGCCCCCTTCATTGTTGTTGAGGCGCAGTTCGTCAAGCCTGGCAAGGGCCAGGCCTTCACGCGCACCAAGATGAAGAACCTGCTCACCGGCGGTGTGATTGAACGCAACATCCGCTCGGGCGAAAAGATGGACGGCGCCAACGTCGAAGAGCGCCCCTTCCAGTTCTTGTACAAAGAAGGCGACGATGCCTTCGTGTTCATGGACGAGCAGACCTACGACCAGGTCAGCGTGCCGTCCGACGTCGTCGATGAAGAGTGGCGCTTCATGAAGGAAAACCTCAGCGTGACGCTGACCTTCTACAACGAGCGTCCGATCTCGGTGACGCTGCCAAACCACGTTCAGCTGAAGGTCATCGAGACCGAGCCCGGCGTGCGCGGCGACACCGCCACCGGCGCCAGCAAGCCCGCCAAGCTCGAGACCGGCTCCAGCATCCAGGTGCCGCTGTTCGTCAACGAGGGCGACGTCCTCAAGATCGACACGCGCGAGGGCACCTACCTCGAGCGCTCGGCCCGCGCCTAGTCCGCGCCCAGCCCGCTTCTTTCGCCAGCCTCCATTGCCCCAGCCGCCGTCCCCCGCCGAGCTGTATACGCACACGCTTGCCGACTGGCTGGCCTTGCCTTTTCCCAAGCCGGAAGGGGCGGCTCTGTGCGGTCGCATCACGCTTCTGACAGCCGACCCGCAGCCCGCCGCCCTGTCCGCTTCCCCCGCCCAGCCTGACCCGCAGATCCTGTTTGACGACGGTGACACCGCCTGTTTTCTGCGCGGTCCTGCGGTCTTGCAGGCCGGGCTGTGCATCGGCGACTTCGTGCGCGTGCTGCCGCAGGCGGGTCCTAGCCATCCCGACGCTTCGCCTTCGCCGTCCTCCGCATCCGCAGCGGCGCCGGCAGGTCCCCGTCCTTGCATCGCGGTGACCGACCTGCAGATCCTGGCTCGTCCGTCCGGCGGCACCCAGTTCTTAAGCCCGGATGCCGACTGGTATCGCCTGCAGCGCGACGCGCGCACGCGCATCCACCGCCTGAAGCAGCGGGCGTCGCTGGTCTCTGCCGTGCGACAGTTCTTTGCCCAGCGCGACTTCATCGAGATCGAAGCCCCGCTGCAGGTGCCATCGCCTGGGCTTGAGCTACACCTTGCCGCCTTCGCCACTCAGCCGGGCGGCCGCTACCTGATCACATCGCCGGAATACCAGTGCAAGCGCCTGCTGGCCGGTGGCCTGCGTCGCATCTACAGCTTGGGCAAGGTGTTCCGGGCCGGGGAAGCCGGGCCACACCACAACCCCGAGTTCACCATGCTCGAGTGGTATCGCGCCTATGCCGGCTGGCAAGCCATCGCCGATGACGTCGCCGCGCTGTGTGCCCACTTGGTGGCCCAGCGCCCCGGCGGAGACGGCACGCCGCGCCTTTCGCGCAACGGCCTGTCGAGCAACAAGCAGATCCTGGACCTGAGCCTGCCGTGGCCCCAGCTATCGGTGTGCGAAGCCATGGCCCGCTACGCCGGGGTCACCCTGCGCGGCGACGAATCGGTCGATGAACTGACCGCTGCCCTTTCCGCTGCCGGTCACCGCCCGCCGCCGCCCGGCCCGACCCCGCTGACCTGGGACGAGCGCTTCTTTGCCGTCTTCTTGGACCACGTCGAACCCCAGCTTGCCGCGCCGCAGCCCGACACCGGACACATCCGCCCCGTCGTGCTGTACGACTGGCCGCTGCCCCTGTGCGCGCTGGCCCGGCCCCGCCCCGACAACCCCGCCGTCGTCGAGCGCTTCGAGGCCTATATCGCCGGCCTAGAGCTGTGCAACGGCTTCGGCGAGCTATGCGACCCACACGAGCAGCGCCGTCGCCTGGAATACGACGCCGACCAGCGAGCCCGCCGTGGCTTGCCCGTCTATCCGCAGGACGAGCGCTTCCTGTCCGCCCTGTCCGCTGGCATGCCCCCCTCGGCCGGCGTCGCCC
>JAYRFD010001409.1:0-5423 GCA_041908565.1 Polyangia bacterium
CCGCCTTGCCCTGGGCAGCGACGATCTGCGCCTTCGTCCAGACGTTAAACCAGTCTTCCTTCAGCGACAGCGAGCGGTCGATCAAGCCCATCGCTTGATCCAGATCTTTCTTGCTCTCAAGCAGGTAGCGAGCCGCGTTGTTCCACGGTCGCCACGCGCCGTTTTCCAGGCCCTTGATGTTCGCCGCGACCTGCGCATCGGTGGCCGCCTTGATCGGCAAAGACACGCGCACCTTTTCCCATTCCATATCCAGCGACGTGGTGCTTTCCGTCGTGTTGTTGAACAAGAAGGTCAGCCGTTCGCGCGGAGGAATCGGCTGCGGCTTGATCATAAAGCGCGCCAGATCCTGGTCCTGCTTGTACTGATCGGTGCCGCCCTGGTTGGGGTTCTTGTTCAGGATCACGGTCCAGCCCGTCGCGGTTGGAATCGAAAACAGCGCATAGGTGCCCGCTGGTACCGGCTTGTCTTCGATCGTGACGTCTTTGCTGAACGTGATCTTGGTGGCGGCGTTGGCACCGGTGCGCCATAGCTGACCAAACGGAACCAGGCCACCGAACACCTTGCGGCCCTTTACCGCTGGGCTGCTGTAATCGACGCTGACCTCGGTCAAGCCCACCATCTGGCTGACCTTGGCGGTGGGGCTGGGCCGCGGCAGTTCAAGCTGCTGGGCGGATGCGGTCGCGCTGTACAGAACAGCGGTCGACAGCACGAAGGAAAACGGAATCGCCAGGGGAATAGAGACGCGAAGCGAGTGCGACACAGGAGCCTCCTATGGCTGCAACGTGGGTGCGTGCGGATGCTGAAGACCAACCGGGCAGCAGCGTCGGGTAGAAGCCCCGTTGATAGCCCAGCGATCGAGGATTGGTAGGGGGCGAAAAGCCAAGGGGTGCGAAGGACGAAGAATTCTGCGCCGACAGCGCAGACCTTACTTCTTGGCCTTGGCAGCGTTGAGCCGCGCGGCCAAAAGATCACCGAAGGTGCCAAAGCGCTGCGAGCCACCCGCCCCTTGATTGGCCAGGCTGGCGACTGCGGCGCGCTCTTCCTGACGGGCGCTGTGCGTCGATGCCAGCTCAAGCGCCATGCGTCGCTTGTCGCGATCGATCAGCTTGACCACCACATCGATCTTCTGACCGGGCGACACCGCGTCTTTGGCGTGCCGCAGCTTGCCGCCCTTGCCTTGCGCATCCGCTAGCTCGCTGATGTGCAGCAGTCCTTCGACGCCGGGCGAAAGCTCGACGAAGGCGCCGAAGTCCTCGCAGCGCAGGACGGTGCCAGCGTGGCGGCTGCCCAGCGGATAGTCGGTCTCGATCTCGGCCCAGGGATCTTTGGCCAGCGACTTCAGCGAAAGCGAGATGCGTTCGCCCTTCTTCGCACCAGCCTCGCCCGCTTCGATCTTGATGACCTGCACTTCGATGTCTTGGCCAATGCTCAAGACATCTTTGGGGTGCCGCGCGCGCTGGAAGGAAAGCTCGCTGACGTGCAGCATGCCCTCGATACCGCCCAGATCGACGAAGGCGCCATAGTCTTTCAGCGCCGTCACCTTGCCGCGCAGCACGGCTCCAACGGCCAGCTTCTTGCGTAGCTCGACCGCGCGTTCCTGCGCTTCGACTTCCAAGATCATGCGGCGCGACAACACCAGGTTCAGGCTGCGCCCTTCTTCAAAGCGCGTGATGCGGAACTTCAGGCGCTGTCCGACGAAGATCGCGGCGTCTTCAACATGGCGAAGCTCAAGCTGCGAGATTGGGCAGAAGGCGCGCGCACCGGCCACTTGCACTTCGACGCCGCCTTTGACCACACCTGACACCATGCCTTCGATCGGCAGACCGATCTCGAAAGCCTGACGCAGCTCTTGGGTGCCTTTGGCATCGCCCCGACCCAGCATGCGGCGCAGCACAATGCCACCGCTTTTGCCGTCGATCTCGACGACGCGGGCAACGATTTCGTCCCCCACTTGCACGGTGACCACGCCATCTGGACCGCGCACATCGTCGATGGTCAGGATGCCGTCGTCCTTGCCCCCCAAGTCGATGAAGACCGACTCGCGCGACATCGAAACGACGCGGCCTTTGACCTCTTGTCCGACGGAAACCCGCGACGTCTTGGCTTTGGCCTTGGCCGCGGACTTGCCACCGCTTGCGCCTTCAAACTCGGCCAGCATCGATGCAAAGTCCGCCGATTCATCGGCGCCCTGACCCGAAAAGCTGGCAGGTGACTGCGACGCAGCGCGTCTCGCGGCCTGGTTGGTGTTCTTGTTGGAAGGTTTGTCTGTAGAGGGACCCGTGCTCGACATGCGGCGCCACTCTACTCGATTTGCGCGCTGGGGTGGCGGGCTTTGTGCAGACCGCAAACGAACTTGCCGAGGTCGCCCCGGGATGTGGTAAGTAAGCCCCAGTTTTGTGTCGTCGCTCCGACGAGGCGTAGCCCGCAAGCGCCCCCCGCCGCTTCTTGAGCCGACCCCCATATAGACCCTGCACCACCTGCAGAGACAGCGGATACAGCACCCCATGAAAGAACCCAACTTGGCGAAGGCGTACGACCCGCAAGAGGTTGAGAGCAAGTGGTATCAGCACTGGGAAGAGCAAGGCTATTTCCACGCCAGCGCGACGACGCCCAAGACGCCGTTCACCATCGTCATCCCGCCGCCCAACGTCACGGGATCGCTGCACATGGGGCACGCGATGTACGTCGTGCAGGACGTGATCACGCGCTGGCGCCGCATGCAGGGCTACAACGCGCTGTGGCTGCCTGGAACCGATCACGCCGGCATCGCCACCCAGCTTGTCGTCGAGCGCCAGCTTGCCAAAGAAGAAGGCAAGAGCCGCCACGATCTGGGCCGCGACGAATTCGTCAAGCGCGTGTGGAGCTGGAAAGAAAAGTACGGCAACCGCATCACCGAACAGCTTCGCGTGCTGGGCTTCAGCCTGGACTGGCAGCGCAACCGCTTCACGATGGACGAAGGCTTGTCCAAGGCGGTGACCGAGGCCTTCGTTCGGTTGTATGAAGACGGCCTGATCTATCGAGCGCAGCGCCTGATCAACTGGTGCAATCGCTGCGCAACGGCGCTGTCCGATCTGGAAGTCGAAGCCAGCGAGACCGACGGCAAGCTGTGGCACATCGCCTATCCCGTGGTCGGGTCGACAAGCGGCGAACGCCTGGTCGTCGCCACCACCCGACCCGAGACTCTGCTGGGCGACACCGCCGTCGCTGTGCATCCCGAAGACGAGCGCTTCAAGCACCTGATCGGCAAGCACGTTCAGCTGCCACTTTGTGATCGCACGATCCCAATCATCGGGGATGCGATCCTGGTGTCGATGGAGTTCGGCACGGGCGCGGTGAAGGTGACGCCGGGCCATGACTTTTCCGACTTCGAGACCGGTCTGCGCCACAGCCTGCCGCAGATCTCGGTCTTTGACTTCGCCGGCAAGCTGAATGACAAGGCGCCCGCGGACTTCCGCGGGCTGTCGATCAGCGACGCACGCAAGGCCGTTCTGGAAGCGCTGCAGGCGCAGGGCCTGCTGGTTGAAGACAAGCCGCACAAGCTGAACCTGGGCCGCTGCCAGCGCTGTGACACCGTCGTCGAGCCCATGCTGAGCCTGCAGTGGTTCGTGCGCACCGAGCCGCTGGCCAAGCCCGCCATCGAAGCCGTCGAACAAGGCCGCACGCGCTTTGTGCCCGAACACTACACCGACGATTACTTCCGCTGGATGCGCAACATCCGCGACTGGTGCATCAGCCGTCAGCTGTGGTGGGGCCATCGCGTGCCCGCCTGGTACACGCCGGTCAAAGAAGGCGAAGAACCGCAGGTCTTCGTCGCCCGCAACGCCGATGAAGCCTATGAAAAGGCCGGCAGGCGCGATCTGATTCAAGACCCCGATGTGCTGGACACGTGGTTCAGCTCGGCGCTGTGGCCGTTTTCGACGCTGGGCTGGCCGGAACAGACGCGCGATCTGCGGACGTTTTACCCAACATCGGTCATGGAGACCGGCCACGACATCCTGTTCTTCTGGGTGGCCCGCATGATGATGATGGGCCTGCACTTCATGAAGAAGGTGCCGTTCCGCGTGGTCCTTCTGCACGCCCTGGTCGTCGACGAAAACGGCGAAAAGATGTCCAAGGTGCGCGGCAACGTGCTGGACCCGCTGCACTTGGTACACGGCGCGACGATCGACACGGTCCTGGGCGTCGACAAGAACAAGCCCACCGCGCAGAAGGACATGAACGAGGCCTTCGCCAAGTTCAAGAAAGCCTTCCCCAGTGCCGCCGCGGCCTATGGCCAGGGCTTCCCGCGTCAGGGCGCCGATGCGCTGCGCTTCTTCCTGCTGGTGATGGGCGCGCAGGGCCGCAACATTCGCCTGTCGGTGCCGCGCGTCGAAGGCTATCGCCACTTCTTGAACAAGATCTGGTCGGCGGTTCGCTTCTTCCTGATGAATGTGGAAGACGGCGATACGGAGCCGCTGCAGAACTTCCGCAACGCGCTTTTGGCTACGCGCGGCGCCATCGACGACGATCTGGCCAAGCCACTGGTCCCCATCGAGCTGTCGCTGGCCGATCGCTACATCTTGTCGCGCTTGCAGGTGGTAACCGATGGCGTTGATCTGGCGTGGAGCGAGTACCGCTTCGCCGACGGAGCGCAGGCTCTGTATCACTTCTTCTGGAACGAGCTATGTGACTGGTACATCGAGATGTGCAAGCCACACCTGGGCAGCGGAGCCGACGTCCAGAAGCGACGCGCGGCCCTGGGCACCTTGCAGCTTGTGCTGGAAACCAGCCTGCGCCTTTTGCACCCCATCATTCCCTTCATCACCGAGGAGCTTTGGCTGAAGCTGCCGCGCTTCCCGGGGGCGCCAGCCAGCGCCATGATCACGCTGTATCCCTCGGCCGATGAAGTGCTCAAAGATCCAGAGGCAGAGCGCGATATGGGCATGGTGCAGTCGGCGGTCTCGGCAATTCGCACGCTGAAGTCGACGTACCAGCTGAAGTCCGATGGCAACGTCGAGTTCGTGCTGAAAAGCGCTGATGCCGCGACGCGCGCAGTGCTGTCCAGCGAGCGCGCATTGATCGAGCTTCTGACCCGCTGCCGCGTCAGTGACATCGTCGCCGACTATCCCAACACGCGTGGCACCATCCCGCAGGTGCAGCCGGGCCTGACGGCGCTTCTGCTAAACGCCGCGACGCTGCTCGATGTGCCTGCCGAGATCACGCGCCTTGGCAAAGAAGCGCAGAAGGTCGAAAAGGAACGCGACTCGCTGGCCGGTCGGCTGGCCAATCCCGACTTCGTCGCGCGCGCCAAGCCGGAAATCGTCGCCGAAAATCGCGCCCGCATCGCAGAGTTAGAGAGCCGCCTCGCCGAGATCGCCAGCCACACCACGACGCTGCAGCAGATGCAAAGCAGCTAACCCGTAGCGATCGCACCGAGCCGCGCG
>JAYRFD010001410.1:0-3859 GCA_041908565.1 Polyangia bacterium
CAGCGTGAAGGCGAAGGACTTGTCCTCGTCGCTGGCGGCCCCCGATGAATCATGCCAGGACGAAGTTGCGGCAACGGTCATGGCGTACACGCCGGCCCTCAGATCGCTATCGCTCGGATCGAAGAAGAGCCTCAGCTTGCCGTCGCCGAGCGGGATCCAAACCTTCCAGTCGTGGCTGGACGCGGTCGGCTTGATGGCGGTAATGGCCGCCTGATTGAGCAGGCTGATCTCGCGATCGCCGAGAAGCTGGCGGCGATCGATGAGGCGACCGAGCCGGTCATCCGTCAGTCGCGCGAACGCTCTGACGAGATGATTGCCGCCGCTCGCGCCAATCGCGATCGACGCGCAGCCACGCCACAGTCCGGCGCGCAGATCGAGCAGCAGCGCCTTGGCGAAGACGAATCCCAGCGTCGGGAGCGGGCCGCCGAGGACCAAGAGCTGAATCAGGAACGGGCGGCCAGCCTGGCTCTGTTTTCGCAGGAGCGCAGGGAAATCGACCAGAGCCTGATCTTGGAGCGCACGAAAGCGGACGAAGCACTGACCATCCGCGATCAGTTCCTGGGCATCGTCAGCCACGATCTGCGGAACCTGCTAAACGCGGTTGTCCTGTTCGCGACGCTCATCGAAAAGATCGTCGAGGAAGAGGATCACACCGCGCCGGTTCGCAAGTACGCGCAGGGCATCCGGCGATTGGGCGGGCGGATGAATCGCCTCATCGGCGACCTGATCGATATCGTCCGCATCGAAGCCGGCGGGCGGGCGCTGCGGCGTGAGCCCGGCGACCCGACCCCGGTGCTTAGCGAGGTGGTCGAGACCTGGAAGGCGCAAGCCGCGGCCAGGAACCTCTCGCTTTCGGCTGCTATCCGCGCACCGCTTGGGCGGGCGGCGTTTGATCCCGCGCGACTGCTGCAGGTGCTGATCAACCGGCTGAGCAACGCCATCAAGTTCACCCCTGCCCCTGGAAAGATTGTCGTCTGCGTCGAGCGCCGGGGGGCGGAGATCCGCTTTTCAGTCAGATACACTGGCCCGGGCATTCCTGCCGACAAGCTGGGGCTGATCTTCGAGCGCTACCTGCAGATCACCCCCGAGGATCAGCGCGGCATGAGGCTTGGGCTGTACATCGCCAAGTGCATTGTTTTAGGACACGGCGGACGCATCTGGGCCGAGAGCAAGGTCGGTGTCGGCAGCACCTTTTACTTCACGCTGCCGAGCCATCCTTAGCCGCCTGCGCCTGCATCGACGTTGACGTTCACCATCGCGGCCAGCGTCGAGAGCCCAAACGGCTTGCGCAGGAGCACGACGCCTTCGCCCAGCGTGGCCACCTGCGCAATGGTCTTGTCATCCTGCAGCGCTGTCATCACGACGATCGGCATCTTCAGGTCAGCGCGTCGGGCCGAAAGCGCCGCTTGCACGCCGCGCATCCACGGCATCGCGGTATCGGTCACCCCGATGTCCGTAGGGACCGGTCTTAACCAAGTGCGGAATGAACTCGGCGCCTTCGTGGGCGCAGCGCACCCGCAGGCCCAGAGCAACCAGGCTGGCGGAAACCGCGGCAAGCGAGTCGGGATCGTCATCGGCGATGAGCGCTGTCCTTGCAGAGAGACCTCCATGCCTGAGCCCCCACGCAAGAGCCGCGCCCGCCCCCGCCCAAGCGAGCAATAGGCGGGCGGCGCGGGCCAGGGCCCAGACGGGGAAGTCGCTCTTGTACAGGCGGTAGTCGAGCCTCGCGGTGCCAAAGAAGACGCCGTTTTGCGCCTGCTCCGGAAAGCTGCCCTCGGGTCGCTGCTGAGCCTCCAGCCAGGCGACGCCGCGGCGGATGGCGGCTCGGCGTTCTTCGTTGTTGCCCAGGCCCAGCGTTTCAAGCTCGCACAGCGCGAGGATGGCCCCGCTTGTCATCACCACCTGCGGCTGCGGATGTTCGACGTAGCGCTCGCTCAGGCAGCTTGTGTAGTGATCGCCCCAGTCACCATCGGGACGCTGGTGTGAAAGCAGCCAGGTGGCGGCGCGCGCAAGTCGCCGATCACTCCCCGACACGCCGGTCGCGCGCATCGCTTTGACCACGTGCAGGATGGCGTAGGTGACGTTGATGCCACAGAAGCCCAGCCAGGACCCATCGTCGCGCTGCGCCGCCCACAGCAGGGCTTGTCCGCGCAATCGCCGTCGCCACATCGCTTTACAGGCGGGCGGGCCAGTCCATCCCGTGGCGGATGCGGGCGGCGGCCAGGCCGCGCAGCGAGCAGGCAGTACACTCCAGATGCCTACGCTCGGTCATGCCGTTGCCGTACATCTGGGAGGGATTGATGTGCTCAAGCACGCCCCCGGCTTGTTGGCGCTCGTCGGTCCCAACGCCGCCATCGTCGTTCTGGCGCGACAGCAGGAAGCGCACCGCGGCTTGACATCGCTTGGGCGAGATCGGCTGCTTGATCGCCGCGCCGAATTCGTCTTCGGCTTGCAGCAGGGCGACCAGTGCCTCGGCTGTGCGGGCAGAGACCGGCCAGCGGCGCCGACCATCTGAAAAACACCAGCCTCCGGCCAGATGATATCGGCCTCCACGTAATTGATCATCAGACGGTAGATCGTCCATGATCCGCAGCAAGATTAAGTACATATTTGCATCCTCTACAGACTGGACTAGGAGGGCGCGGAGGGTTCGCCAGGACGCTCTCCCCAGCCCGTCGGCTGTGGGTCCGCTCCTCCGCCTTGCGCTTTGGCTTCCTCGCTGCCTTTTTCAACGCGCTGCCAAGGTCCTAGACAGCCACTGACTGCGACGGACAAAAGGCGGTGAACGCGTCGCGCAGACTTGGCTGAATTAGCGAAGCGGATCCGACGGGGCGGCAGGGCAGGCGAGGGCGTCGGCAGGGGCGCCGGCGCCGCTTGGGTGCTGCGGGCAGACGCGGCAGTACGGCACGTCGCCCAGGGCCTGCTGCCACTCGGCAAGGGACAGGTTGCGACCGGCCCGCGCGCAGGCCTGCGATGTCCAAGCGGGCTCGTGGACATCCCAGCGAAAGACCGTCTCGTCGTCGGCTGAAAACAGCGCGTCGTGGGCCGAAAAGGCCAGGCTGTGCACGGCGCGGCGATGTCCACTCAGCGCGCGCCCCAGCGTCTGTCGGCGATCGACGTCCCAGATCCAGATCTGCGCGTCCTCGCCTGCCGAGGCCAGGCGCTCTCCGTCGCTGGAAAAGGCCAGGCTGGTCACAGCACCGCGATGAGGGGTCTGCAGATCGGCCAGCAGCGTCGGGCAAGGGGGCGGGATCGGCGAAGCGGTCGGCGCTGCGGTCTGCACAGACCACAGCAGGATGCGCCCGTCTCGCCCGGACGATGCCAAGCGGTCGCCCGCGCGTCGCACGGCCAAGCCGGTCACGGCATCGCGATGGGCGGCGGATGGGCCTGCACCGACGGTCGCTACACACAGGGGCTGGCCGCTTTCGGCAGCAAAGACGCGCAGCGATCCGTCCAGACCGCCGCTAAATAGGCGCGTGCCGTCTTCGGAATAGACCAGCGCTGTGACCGCCTGCTGCTGCGACGAAACGGCCGAACCCAGCGACCGACCCAGCGACCGGCCCGGCGCCTGACCCGGCAAATCAAAGCGCGCCAAGGCTCCATCGGCATAGCCTGCGGTTAGCGTCTTTCCCGACGGGTGGACGGCCAGCGCGGTGATGGCTCGATGCGGCGATGACAGTCCCAGCCACGCCGGGCGCAGCCGCAAGTCCGCGGTCTGCAGCACTGCGATGCGGCCATCCGAGCCACCGGCCAGAAGCAACCCACCGTCGGGGCTTGCGGTCAGGGCCGAGATCGCTCGGCTGTGGATGGGCTGCGCCGGATCGGGCTTGTCTTGGGACAGCGGCCAGCGCGACACGGC
>JAYRFD010001411.1:0-2021 GCA_041908565.1 Polyangia bacterium
AAACACCTTCTTGTATCCGCGGAAGAATTGGCCTGCGGATTGATCGCATTCGGCGCTCGCCGATTTCACGATAAACGGCGGACTCGCCACTAAAAAACGGCGCACGTGCCACCGAAAGCGGCGCACGTGCCACGGCCCAGCGTTTCAGCCGCCAGCCGCCCAGCGGCGCTCAGTCGCAGAAGTGGGCCAGGGCTTCGGTGTGTGCGACCGACGGGCGACCGAACAAGAACAGCTCTGGATGCGGCAGCCAGATCACGCGATGGGGCAGAAACACCAACCCATCCAGCGACGGGCCCTGCGGCGGAACCACGCGGCCCCAGACCGTTTCGGGCCGCACCGCAGGCGCCACTTCACGCAAAGGCCCCAGCGACGATGCGCTGGCCATCTGCGCCCCGCGAAACAGCTCGACCCTCACTGTCGAGGGGCGCGGGATGGGAAAGGCCGGTCGACGGTCCCACAGCTTGTCGTAGGCAGAAAGGGCCGTCTCGGCATAGCCGGAAATAAAGACCTGCTGCAGATCCGCCAAGCTGGGCCGCAGCGTCGACAACAGAGCCTGCTGCACATCGCGCCGGTTGGCGGCCAGCGCGGCATAAAAGCGCAGCGCCCAGCCCGTCGCATGCTTCAACAGCTCGGCGGGGATGGCACTTGCGGCGGGCTCTGATGCCTCGTCCGGCGATTCAGGGCTGGATTCCTTCATGGCTGCGCGCCCTGCGCTTTCACCTTGGCGACATCGGCCGCTGCGGTATCGCGATATCCCTGATAGCGCTGCTGGTCCGCCTGTCCCATGGCTTGATTCAAGACCCAGCTTACGCCGTCAAAGACCGCGACGACCATCTCTTTTCCGTCGGGCATGATCTTCTTCATCTCGGCCCCCTTGGGGATCTTCGACTCGCCCCCGGCTGCGCCCGCGCCCCCCGATGGACCGGGAATCGTGAATTCGACGTTGGGCTTAAAGCCACTGGGATCACCGGTTTCGGCGTTGTACGCCTGCGGCGCCGCGTAGCCCTTGCCCGTCGAAGGATCGAAGCGATGCTCGCGGTCACGATTCGTCGCGTGGGCCAGCTTGACCTTTTCCCAGTCGCCCGCATCAATGGCTGCCTGCATGGCCGCTGGGTCGCCCGCATCGTCTAGCTTCAGCATCCAAGGTGCCTCGACACCGTCGGCATGGAACCAGGCCGCCACCTGCTTGGCGTACGTCATCATGTCGGCGCCCAGCGGGATCTGCATCTGGTCGATGACATCCGGAGTGTACTGATAGTCGATGGTGTGCACGCCATCGTTCTTCACCGACGACGCCACCTTGGCACCGGGCACGCCTTGGCCATCGACCGCCGGCTCGGCATAGTTCGCGTTGGGGTTGAACTTGCCGTCCTTCATGCGTCCGTAGTCCAGGCCCAGCACGCGAGCAATGGCCTCGGGCAGCAGCCCTGCGGTGGCCGACAGAAAGCCGACATCGCCGCGCAGACCGTCGGTGGACTGCAGCTTGCCCTTGCGAACCGTCTCGCCGTTAAGAATGCCGCCGACGTCGGTCGTCGGGATGACCTTGCGCCCCTCGGCCCCTTCTTGCAGACCTTCGGACAAAAGAAATGCGGCGCGCAGCGTGGCCTGCTTTTCTTCATCGCTCATGTCCGGGCGCTCGCTGCCGTCGCGGTTGTAGCCGGGACCGACCTTGTCCGGATCCAGCGGCTTGCCGGTCGCTTCATCGGTCAGATCGATGCCATGCGCATCCTTTTTCAGCGTGCCCTGGTACAGAGCCATTTCTTCGTCGCTGAATCCGCGCGCCTTCAGCTGTTCTTCGTTGGACAAGCCCGCCGGAAGCTTCTGCGTCGCCTGTTCCCACGCCGCATCCACCGGCGCCTACGACCCATCCACCGCTGGCATGTCCACCAGCGTCTTCGACCCATCCTCTGCCGGCTTGTCCACCTGCGTCTTCGACCCATCCACCGCTGGCAGGTCCACCAGCGTCTTCGACCCATCCACTGCCGGCATGTCCACCAGCGTCTTCGACCCATCCACCGCTG
>JAYRFD010001412.1:0-3411 GCA_041908565.1 Polyangia bacterium
CCCAGCTTGGCCCTGGAATACTGCGAGCGCGACGACTGACATGGCTGGTTTGTCGGCGAACAGGGACGCGGCCTGTCATGAATGTTTCAGATGATGAACGAAGCGCGCATCATGGTCGGCGCCAATGGCGTGTCGACGGCATCGGTGGCCTATCACCAAGCCGTGCTGTACGCGCGCGAGCGGCTGCAGGGCCGCCCGCCATCCGCCAAGGCCGACGCCAGTCGCCCGCCAGTGCCGATCATCGAACACGCCGACGTGCGCCGCATGCTGCTGCGGCAAAAGGCGATTGTCGAAGGTGGACTGGCCCTGCTTTCGGTGACGGCGCTGCAGCGCGATTTGTCAGCGCACGGCGTCGACGCGACGCAGCGGCATCGCGCCGGCCTGCTTTTGGATCTGCTGACCCCCATCACCAAGACCTTCCCGGCCGAGCGAGGCTTCGAGTCGAACGCGCTGGCCCTGCAGGTGCACGGCGGCTACGGATACAGCAGCGAGTTTCTGCCGGAGGCGTGGCTGCGCGATCAGAAGCTGAACTCGATCCACGAAGGCACCACGGGCATTCAGGGTCTGGATCTGTTGGGCCGCAAAGTGGTGGCCGAAGGCGGAGCAGCCCTGGCCGCGCTGTCGCACGAGATCGAACAGACCGTGTCACAGGCGCAGGCAGCGGGCGTCTTCCCAGAAGCCGGCGATCGCATGCGCAAGACCGTCGCGCGCGTCGGCGAGACAACGATGCACTTGGCAGGCAAGGGCCTGCGCGGCGATGTCGAAGGGATGCTGTTGCACAGCGCCGACTATCTGGAAGCGATGTCGATCCTGGTGGTCAGCTGGCTGTGGCTGAAGCAGGCGACGGTGGCCAGCCAGCGCATGGCCAGCAGCGTCGGCGACGCGGACTTCTATCAGGGCAAGCTGTGCACCGCGCAGTACTGGCTTGCGACCGAGCTTCCGCGCGTCGATCACCTGCTGGATCTGTGCACGCAGGGCGAAGACTCCTACGCCCGCATGCAGCCTGCTTGGTTCTAAGTCGCGCACACCCGCCGCTGTTCTCGCTTGGATGCGCGACGGGCTTGTGATAGTCCGTCTGGGCCCATGTCCTTCGAGACCCGCGAAACCAAAGAGCTTCTGGAGTCCCTCGGGGGGCGCGTTAGCGCTCTCCGTGGGCATCTTTGACATCGACAAAAGCCAAGAGCGCATCCGTGCGCTTGAAGAGATGACCGGCGCCGCCGAGCTTTGGAACGATCCCAGCAAGGCGCAGGGGCTGCTGAAAGAGCAGTCGCTGCTGAAGCAGACCGTCGATTCGTGGCAAAAGCTGTCGCGCAGCCTGGATGACGCCCGCGTCTTGCTGGAGCTTGCGATCGAAGCCAGCGATGAAGCGACGTTCAAAGAGGCGGTCGAAGCGACGCGCAAGCTGGCGCAGCAAGTCGACGATGCCGAGCTTGCGCGCATGCTGTCCGGCGAACAAGACCACACCGACGCCTTGGTCAGCATCAACGCCGGGGCGGGCGGGGTCGATGCGCAAGACTGGGCCGACATGCTGCGCCGCATGTACTACCGCTGGGCCGAACGGCGCGGCTTCACCGTCGAAGAACAAGACGTGCAAGACGGCGAAGAGGCCGGCATCAAGAGCGTTACCTTCGCGGTGCGCGGTCGTCACGCCTATGGCTACCTGCGGGCAGAAACGGGCGTGCATCGCCTGGTGCGCATCTCGCCCTTTGATTCGAATGCGCGTCGGCACACGGCGTTTTCGGCGGTGTTTGTCTATCCCGACATCGACGACTCGATCCAGATCGACATCCGCGAGGAAGATTTGGAAGTGCAGACGATGCGGTCAGGTGGGGCCGGCGGCCAGCACGTCAACAAGACGGAATCAGCGGTGCGCATCATCCACAAGCCGACCGGCTTGGTTGCCAAGTGCCAGTCCGAACGCTCGCAGCACAAGAACAAGTCTGCGGCCATGAAGATGCTGCGCGCCATGATGTATGCGCAGAAGCAGCGCGAACAAGAAGCCAAGCTGGACGCCGCCAACAGCACCAAGAAGTCGATCGAGTGGGGCAGCCAAATTCGTTCGTACGTGCTGGCGCCGTATCGCTTGGTCAACGACCATCGCACCGACGTGAAGATCGGCAACGTCGACGCGGTGCTGGACGGCGATCTGGACGAGCTGATCAAGACCTATTTGATTAACTTCTCGCGCTAGATCGCGCAGCGGGTCAGCGGACCGCTGTGTGGTCGCCGCGTGCAGCGCTCGTCGTGGGCTCGCTTGCGTGGACGCCGGGCAGGATCACCAGGAAGCGCGCACCTTGGCCGGGGGCGCTGTGCAGTTCGATGCGCCCGCGGTGGCGCGTCAGGATGCTGTGCACGATGGCCAGGCCCAGGCCGCTGCCCTGCGTCGCGTCCTTGGTGGTGAAGAACGGCTCGAAGATGCGGGTGTGCAGGGCGCGCGGAATGCCCGGACCGTTGTCACGAATCACGATGTGCACTTCGTCCCCGACATCCGCGGTCTTCACTTCTACCGTCGGCACCGATTCGGCGCCACAGGCGGCCGCGGCCTGCGGACGATCAGAAAGCGCATGCACCGCATTGCTGAGCAGGTTGACGAACACCTGCTGCAGCTGTCCAGCTTGCCCCACCACCTTGCGAGTCGCCGCCAGGCTGCGCACGACGTGCAGCTGCGCTTTTTTCGGATGCTGCACAAGCTCCCAGGCTTCATCCAGCGTGCGGTGAATGTCGACGGGCTCTAGCGGCTGCGCATCGCGTTCGGCATAGCTGTACAGGCCGCGCACGATCTCGGCCGCGCGCTGCGATCCGCGCTGCACGACGCGCACCATCGCCGCCAGTTCGGGATCGACACGCGCCATTGTCTGATCGGCAGCGGCGGTCTGCGGTGCATCGTTCTGGTTCTGCAGATCGGCCAGGGCTTCGCGCAGCGGTCGCGCAGCGTTTAGGGCCGCGTTAATGGGGTTGTTGATCTCGTGCGCGATTCCGGCGACAAACTGACCGATGGCGGCCAGCTTTTCCGCTTCGCTCAGAGCTTGCTCGGCCTGCGACAGCAGCTGGATGTTGCGTTCGATCTCTTGGTTGCGCTGCAGAAGCTCGCGGGTGCGGGCGGCGACCTCGGCTTCCAGGCGAGCCTGCGCTTGCGTGGAATGAACCAGGCGCTGTCGCAGGGCTTCCTGCATGGCGAGCAGCGTGGTGGCCAAGCGCGTGCGCTGCTTGGTCTTCTGGCTGGGGGCCTGAGGCGCGACCTGCGCATCGTCGGGGGCCGCCGCCAAGGCCGCGGCCTGTCGCGTCGCTTCGGCCAGCGGTCGCAGCGCTCCGCCCAAGCGACGCAGCGTGGTGACCACCGCCAGCAGCAGCAGTCCGACAACCACGGCAAGAACGATCAGATAGGTCAGCGGCTGGGCTCGCTGTCGCGAC
>JAYRFD010001413.1:0-2336 GCA_041908565.1 Polyangia bacterium
CGGCGATGCCGGCGGCTTGAACGGTGTCGATGACCGGCGTGATGTCTTTGTATGCGTAGGGCGCCTCTTCTTTGAGTCGGCCTTCGTATTCCGAAAGGACATCGCGGCGCAGGCGCACCTCGGGAGCCTTGGGATCGAGCGGCGCCACGACGCGCAGGCGACCGAGCTCTTGCGCGGCGCGATCTTCGTCGAAGCGACGCGATTCCCCACGCGACAGGGCGCGCCCCGCCCCGTGACAGGCACTGGAGAGTGCCTCTTCACGACCGGTCCCCGACAGCACATACGACGATGCCCCCATCGATCCGGGGATGATCACCGGCTGCCCGCAGTAACGAAACGGGCCCTGCGTATCGGGCAGCGGGCCGTGCGCGGGGCAGGCGCCTTTTCGGTGCAGATAGACGCCGGGGCCGCGTTCCTCATCCCAGATCAGGTTGTGCGGCGCGTCGTAGACAAGGCGCGTGTGCACATCGCGTCCCAGCACATCGCCCAGCACGCGCGTCGCCATCAGGCCCAGAAACAGGCGGTTGCCGAAAGCGAAGTTGGCGGCGTTGCGCATGGCATCCAGATAGCGAGCGGCCAGCCCAGCATGCGGGCCTCGCGTCGGCAGCGGCCAGAAGCCGTGGTCGGGTCGCGGCAGGCGGGCCGGGAACTGGGCGCGCGCTTGATCGGAAAAGAAGCCGCCCACCGCATGCCCCAGACCCACCGATCCCGAGTGCGCCATCAGCGTCACCAGGCCGCGCCGCAGTCCCCAGTCGTGCGCGGTCGAGCCGAAGGTCTCTTCAATGACCTGTAGCTCGACGAAGTGGTTGCCGCCTCCGACCGAGCCGATCTGCGTGTCGCGGCCGTCGCTGGCTCCCGAGCCTTGGATGTAGTCATCGAAGGCGAAGACGCCGTGGGCTGGCAGGATGCCCTGGAAGTGGACGCGCGACAGATCGGCTTCTTGCTGCCGCGGATCGTACAGACGCCACAGGCCTCGGCTGGCGTTGTCGGCGTGCGTTTCGTGCAGGCCCCACAGACCTTCGCGCAGCAGGGCCTGGCGCTGACGCGGCGACATCGGCAGATCGCGACCGCCGCGAAAAAAGGTGTGGCGCAGCGGGCCCGACAGGCTGTCCAGGTGGGGCACAAGCTCGTCATAGGTGATGTCGGTGACCAGAAGGCGCATGCCGCAGCAGACATCGCTGCCGATGGCCTGCGGCACGATGAAGTCGCGCGCTTCCGCGACGGTGCCCACCGGAATTCCCGAGCCGCGATGGAAGTCCGGCGTGATGACGACGCGCTGCAGGCAGGGCGTCGCTTCGCCCAGAAACGGGGTGATGGTGCCGGCTCGTTCGGCTTGCGCGATGTCGTTCAGCGTGCCTTGCAAAGAGACAAAGCCCAAAAGCTGGTCGACGGCGTCTGATTCGACATGGACCTGCGGGCTGGCGAACAGGCGCACCGGAACCTGGTGCGGGTTTTCGACGGAAAGCTGCGTGTCATCGATACGACGCAGCGCGGGATGTGGACGCTTGCTCATGACGAATCCTTGAACCCTGAAGACTGACAGAAATGGGCCGCGAAGGGACGTGCTTCGCCGGGCAGGGGGGATGGCTGATGGGTCGACGGGATGAAACACAAGGCCAGACAGACGGGCGGGCCCTTGGGTTTTCGCGATCGGCCGCCATGGGTTGTGTCCGCGGCGCCCAAACGGAACGAATCGATCCGGCGAGCCTCGATGGTGGCGTGGCGAAGCCAGTCAGACCAGGGCGTGTCCGACGGAGCGGATGGGGCGGTCGCGATCAAGACAGATGTTTCCCCACATCGTCCCCCTTTCTTGCTAGCAATAGGCCCCATGCAGATGGCCTGCGGCCTTGGATTGGCTTGGCGAAAGACGGATCGGGCGTCGGGGATGACGCGAGCGCTGGGTGTGTGCGTGGGAATGTCGGCGCTGCTTTTGCTTTCGCCCCGTGCGGTGCGAGCCGACGGCGATGCAACCCAGAGCGGGGCGCGCAAGGCGTCGGCGCACAGCGAGTTCGGTTCATCCGGCAGCCCGCCGCCAGCCTCGGCAACCGCCAGCGGCTTTGACTTCGGCAGCTATGGCCGGGTGGGCATTGGATCCGATCTGCGAGGCCACACCGGCTATGGCGTCAACGTCGTGTCGTACGGATCGCGCCTGGAAAAGCCGACGTATCTGGAAGCCAACTTCTATTACGGCGGCTCGCTGGGGTCTGCTGACGAAGGCGGGGCGGACCGTCGCTGGCGCGTGATCTTTGTGCCGGCGTACACCGGCGACCTGTTCCACTTTTCGGGCAACTTTTCGCAGAACTTCGCCATCCGCAACGCGTACGCCGAAGTCGAAA
>JAYRFD010001414.1:0-9044 GCA_041908565.1 Polyangia bacterium
CCGCCGGACTTCTTGTTTTCTTCCTGGCGCTCGAGGCCTTCGCAGGCTTTCTCGTCGCCGGCGTCGCACATGGCGTGCAGACCAACACCGCGGACGCCGCTGCTACCGTTGATCCAGTCGACCCAGGCCTGATCGAACTGCACCAGATCGTCCTTCTTCGATTCCTTGTTCATCTTGCGGAAGCACGCGGCGAAGGCCTGATCCATGCGTTCGTACTCGGCGCCGTACTTGTTGAACGTCGCCTTGAAGGTCGGCGGCTGCTTGGCCGGAGCCTCCTGCGCCTCGGGAATGCAGGTATCACGCAGCTTGGCCAGGAAGGCCTGATCGACGTCCTGGCCTTTGCGCTGCACGCACTTGCTGGCCAGAAACTCCAGCAGGGCCTGGCCGTCTTTCAGCTTGTCGACGTCGGGCACGGCGCAGTGCAAGAACTTGTCATACTGCCAGGCCAGCGACTCGGCCTTGTTGGGGTTCGCCGTCGTGCTCCACGTCGAGCCAGCTTGATTGATCTTCTGTTCGCGCAGCTTGGTCTCGACGCGCTTGGGCGCGCCTTCGGCCCACACCTGAATGGTGTTGGCCAAGGCCGCCAAGGTCTTGCCGTAAATGTCGACGCTGGGGGCATATTCCGGCAGCGGCTCGACCTCGTTTACGCCCTTGGAAGCCTTGAGCGCCTTGGGCACGCACTCGTTGTTCACCTTCTCGGGGAAGGTCTTGGGATCGGCGTACAGCGCCGTCTCGATCTGCATGTTCAGCTGTTCCGGCGAGTTGAAGCGCCGGCCATCGCCTTCTTTGCCGAACAGGCACTTCCAGAACGCGCCCACCTGGTTCTTTTCGAACTCTTGGAACGTCTCCATGAAGGCGACGTGCTTCTTCAGCTTCTGTCGGTTCTGATAGCTGCGGAAGCCCAAGAAGGCAAAGACCGCGATGATTGCGATGCCGATGGCCAAGTAGACCGGCCAAGGCAAGCTCTTCTTCTTCAGGCTCAGATCGGGATCCCCGCCGAATCCGCCGAGCCCACCACCAGGAAGCGCACCGTCCAGTTCACTCATGGAACCCATCTTGGATCGCCTGCCTGGCCAATTGGAAGAGGCTTTAGACAGCCTTGTGCGCCCGTCGGTCAGGCCCAGCCTACGGCCCGATAGACGGCCCGAGGGCGAGCATAGTATCGTCCCTCACGGAAGAAGGAGCCGATCATGCGCCGTTCCGTGCACTTATTGGGGTTTTGCCTGCCGGTCCTTGGGTTTCTGGCTGGAACCCTCGCTGTTCCCCCGGATCTGCAGCGGCGCCACGCCGACTGCTTCACGCTGGCCATGCCGGATGCACACGCCGGTCCGCTGCGACGACCGCGCATTCACACGCTGCTGGTCGACCTGACGCACATCGAAGCCAACAATGGCGAACGAGACGACCGACGGACAGCCCACCTGATCGAGCAGCAGATTATCGGCATGCGCGTCGAGCTTTTGCGCGCGATGAGCGGCGAGCTGCCGTTGCCCACGGCCCTGCAAGCGACGCTGAATGGTCTTTACGCGATCGCGGGCCACAACAATCGGTCGACGGACAATGACTTCGATCTGGTGTCGCGCGTCGCTGGCAGCGTCGAACAGATGCGCCTGCGGGCCGAGCAGATTCTACTGAACCTGGGCAAGCACGCGGCTCCTCCCGCACCTGCGGCGTACCGTCGACCGATGGCGCTATATGTGCCAGAGCCGTATCTGCCACCGACGGCCCCGCCCGCTGCCCTGCCGCCTGTTTATGGGCAAGCGCCCGTCGTTGTTCCGCCAGCTCCGCCCGTCGCGCAGTACCCATCGCAGCCGCCGATCTATCAGCCCCCCGATCAGCCCCCAACGTACCCGCCGTCAGCGCCTGGATATCCGCAGTCACAGCCCTATCCGCAGCCGACGGCGATGCCGATGTCTCCGTCGCAGTTTCAAGGCCTGCTCGGGCAGGTTCAGCGCCTGGCGTTCAGCGACGAAAAGCGAAACGCGATGCAGGATGCGGTCCGTTCCGGCTACCACTTCACCTGCGAACAGATCGTTCAGCTGATGCACACGTCGGCGTTCGGCGACGATCAGGTCAAGATTGGCTCGATGCTGTATCCCCTGGCTGTCGACCCGCAGAACTTTTCTTTGCTGACGTCGGCGCTGACCTTCGAAAGCGACCGTCAGCGTCTGCGCAAGGCCTGTGGTCGCTAGCCACGCGCGTCGTCTACGCGACCCAGCCCCTGGCAGCAACCCCCGTCGCAGGATCGCGCGGCGTTGTTGCCGTCGCGGTCAATGCCGAATCGCGGCGCAGCAGGTCAAACGGGTTGTTCCCGACGTAGCCGCGATCCTTGGCCCAACCGAAGAAGCGCCAGGCGGCCTCGACACCGCCCTGCGTCGAAGACGGGCCGAGCAGCCGATTGCGCGCATCGTACGCACGGGATGTCACCAGCGCTCTGGCCATCGCGGTCGTCAGCGCGACCAAGGGAGCCTCGACGGGATCTAGCAGATCGCGAAGCTCGTTGAGCGTCTCGCGAACCGTCTGGCCACAGAGCCCGTTGGCAAGACCCAGATGCGCTTCATATTCGTGCAAGGTGGCGGCAATGGTTCGAGCAGGAGCGAACACATAAAGGGCCGGCTCCACACACACCCTGCGAAGAAGCGCATGATCATCCATACTTGAATTGTTACGAGGACTTACATTTATTGTCTAGTCTTTCGTCGATCAGATCGTGATTTGGGACACTAATGCACTGCATAGCGAAGTCGCATGTGCATGGCCGCGAGTGAAGCAGGCACGCCAGGCCCCTGCCTCAAGCCAACGACGAAGGCCCTTGCGTCGAGCCAACGACGCAGGCCCTTGCCCTAAGGCAACGAGCCAAGCCGTGTGTCGCCAGCGGTCGGCCGGCTCGCACCGCCCGCGATCCCCCGACCCGAAAACCCGCGCCCGGCCTGTTTCAGCGCCGCATGCGATCGAACAAGGGACCGGCCGGCGACGAAGAACTGGGATGCAGGTCCAGATCATCCGGCGAATGCGGATCGCCCGGCCAGACCGAACGGTCCAGGTCCAAGATGCGCGACTGCCCGACGTAGCTCTTGGTCTCGTAGCGCGTGATGTGACCGATCTTGCGCACGATCTCGGCCATGCGATCGGCCTCTTTTTCGAGGACGGACGCGTACTCGTGCAGGTCTGAGTTTTCGCCCGGTAGCAAGCGACGCAGCAGCTGCACATAGCCCATGATCGACGTCAGCGGCTGGTTCAGCTCGTGTGCAAGAGCGCCGGCCAGCTCGATCAGCACCGCCTGTTTTTCGCTCCACGCCAGGCGTTCTTCGGTGCGCAGCAGCTTCTGTTCGATGTGCAGACGCTCGCGCAAGTCGGACATAACACCGACGGTGGCGACCTCTTCATCGCCTTCGTAGATGATAGATGCCGACAGCGCAACAGGCACCGCCTGGCCGTCTTTTCCGACGACGTTCTGTCGAGACTGCAGCAAGCGACCGCGTCCCCCAAAGTCATCGGAGCGCAGGTCGATCATCACGCGCTTGGCTTCGTCTTCGGGATACAGCTTCCACACGGGCAGCTTGCCGATGACCTCTTCCGGTGCATAGCCCGTGATGCGCGAGGCGCCGCGATTGAAGAGAACGACATTGCCCTTGATGTCCGCCGCAATGATGCCGTCGACGGTCGAGTCGATCAGGCGTTCCAGAAATTCCTTGGTCTTGCGCAGCTCGCTTTCCAAGATGCGCTTTTCGGTGACGTCGCGGAACGACAGCACGATCAGACGCTGCGGCGAAAGCACCGCCGATGTCGAGACCGAGGCCAGCAGATATTCCTGCGAGGTCGTGATCAGCGCCAGGTCGTACGCCAAGACCGAGTGTTCTGCGAGGACCAAGCCCAAGGCGTACGCGAACAAGAAGCGCTGCGGCTCGGCCACCAGCTCAACCAAGGGGCGACCGAGCAGTCCTGCCGATGCGTAGCCGGTCAGCTGCTCGGCAGCGCGATTCAGCCACAGGACCCCGCCGCGATCATCCAGGACGATGACACCGTCGGCGCTGGATTGAAAAAGGTCGCGATAACGGTCGATGACCGACTCTGGCAGGCTCGGTCGGGGTGATGGAAACAGCGCCTGCAGACGGACTCGACGCGTGCGATCGCGCAGCACATCGTCCAAGCGGCGACCGCGAACCGCCAAGCTGAAGAACTGTGCGACCGAGGTCAGAAACGCCGCACGCTCGTCGGTCAGCGGCGGAGCCAGCGCCATCTGCTTCGGCGTGCAAAGAAGAAGTGCCCAGTCGCTGCCTTCCCCCACCCGCGTGTGATCGGCAGGCAGCGGGACCACTTCCATGTGCGACGCCGTCGACAGCGACAGACAGTCGCTGAGCAGCTCCTGTTCACCCGGATCTTCCAGCAGTCCAACATCGCCGCGACGAATGCAGCGCAGAAGCTCGCTGTAACGACCGTGCGGCCCGCGCAAGAGCCCCGGCAGATCGGGGTTGCTGGTGGAAAGCACGTTCAGCTCGACCCATGGATCGCCGCGCGCCGGGACGCTGACGGCTGGCATGCGCCCGGCTGGTGATGCGCCCGACGTCAGCTGAAGCAGCGCGACCATCGACGCAGAAAGCGGCTCTCCAACGATGGCGAGAGCACGCCCAAGGACCTGCAGCTCGTCCCCGTCTTCGGCATCGATGGCAACCGGCGCGTTGTCGTCCTGCGTCCGCGCGGCATCTCGACCACTTGGGTCGCTGTCTCCTCCCGTGAGCAGGGCCAGTGCACGCCGCAGCGCACGGTAGTACGCCTCGGACACAGCTGCAGTTGTGTGGGACATGCGTGGGCTTGGCGCTGCTGAAGAAGAGTCTGCCGGCGTCCGCTACGCGCGGGCGGACGTGCGCATTTCGTCGATCACGGCGTTGGCAAACTCAGAACACTTGACCTCTTTGGCACCCTCGGTGAGACGCGCAAAGTCATAAGTCATGATCTTCTTGCCAATGCTCGCATCCAGGCCGTGGACGATCAGATCGGCGGCCTCTTGCCAGCCCAGATGTTCCAGCATCATGACGCCCGACAGAACCACCGATCCGGGGTTGACCTTGTCCTGGTTGGCGTACTTGGGCGCCGTGCCGTGCGTTGCTTCGAAGATCGCGTGGCCGCTGACGTAGTTGATGTTGCCGCCGGGAGCGATGCCAATGCCACCGACCTGCGCCGCCAGCGCGTCCGACAGATAGTCGCCGTTTAGGTTCAGCGTCGCGATCACATCAAAGTCTTCCGGCCGCGTCAGCACCTGCTGCAGCGTGATGTCGGCGATGGCGTCCTTGATGATCAGGCCAGCACCAGGCTTGCCATCGGGAATCTTGCACCACGGACCGCCATCGATCTCGACGGCGCCGAACATCTCTTTGGCGACCTGATAGCCCCAGTCGCGGAAAGCGCCCTCGGTGAACTTCATGATGTTGCCCTTGTGCACCAAGGTCACCGACTTGCGCTTGTGCTTGATCGCGTACGAGATCGCGCTGTGCACCAGACGTTCCGTGCCCAGGTAGCTGACCGGCTTGATGCCGATGCCAACCTGCAGGCTGACGTCGCGCTTGGGGGCTCCCACGCCTTCCAGCGCGGCCTGCCAGCCCTGCGATGCCGCCGTCGTCCCAAAGCGGATCTTGTTGAAGTCCTTGGGGAATTCCTTGGCCAGAAAGTCGAGGATCTTCTGCGACTCGGGCGTGCCACCGCGGTACTCGATGCCGGCGTAGATGTCCTCGGTGTTCTCGCGGAAGATGACCATGTCCACGGCTTCCGGGCGCTTCACCGGCGAAGGCACGCCGCGGAAATAACGCACCGGTCGCAAGCAGACGTACAGGTCCAAAAGCTGTCGCAGCGCGACGTTCAGCGAACGAATACCACCGCCGACCGGCGTCGTCAGCGGCCCCTTGATGCCGACAAGGTATTCCTTGAACGCGGCAACCGTCTCGTCGGGCAGCCAGTTGTTCGTCAGCTTGAAGGCCTTCTCGCCTGCCAAGACTTCCTTCCACACGATCTGTCGCGAGCCGCGGTACGCGACGTCGACGGCGGCATCCATGACGCGCACCGAGGCGCGCCAGATGTCCGGCCCCGTTCCATCACCCTCGATAAATGGGATGATCGGGTTGTTCGGAACAGACAGCTTGCCGGTCTGCTTGTCGAGCGTGATCGGCTGGCCAGCAGCAGAAGTCGTCATCGTAGGTAGCTCCTATGGCGGACAGTTGTGGGCCGGATGATGCACTGAATCGGTCGGCTAGCTCAAGCACAACGAAGGCGCGTCCGACGACAGCACCAATCGGTCCGCGGACTTGATAAGCTCAGCCCGTGTTCCAGCGCGCGGCTTTCTTTTTTGCACTGGCAGGGGCCTTGGATTGGTGTGTGCCCGCGCACGCAGACGCACCGTACCGCCACGCCGATACAGAGGCCGCTCTGCTGCATCGCCGCCTGGACCTGTCGACGGTCCGTCTGTACAGCCGGATGCAGAAGTCCTGGCTGCCGCTGGTGTTGCCGCCGGCACGCGTCTACGTCGTGAACTTGTGGGGCGTTCACTGCGCTCCCTGCCGGGCAGAGTTTCCGCTTCTGCGCAACATCCAGCGCGCGTGGCACGACAAGAAAGAAGTCGCGTTCATCTACGTCGCCGACCCCCCGCTTGAGAGCATGCCCGACGAAGTCCTGCGCTTCTGGCAAGACGGCAAGGACGCGCTGCCCGATGCCGATCCGGCGCGCAGTCAGGACGAAGCGTTGCGACGACAGCTTGGCAACGATGCGCAGCCGATCACCCTGCTTCTGGATGCGCAAGGGGTCGTTCGCCAGGCCTTTGTCGGAGCGATCGGTGACCGCCCACTGGGCGCAGCCATCGCCCGCCTACTGTCTGTGGTTCCGGCCAGCCGCTCGCCGGCCCGTCCCAGCCCACTGATCCCCAGCCGATAAGTCGTTTGTGCACCGGATTGTGGCGCAGTGCGTTCCAGAAAAATGGTATTCTGGATCACTGTAGGAGAAGACTATGGCCGAGCAATACATCGGTCCATATCGCGTCGTCCGAGAAATCGGGCGCGGGGGAATGGGCTCTGTGTTCGAAGCGGTTCAGCCGCAGATCGAGCGCCGAGTTGCCATCAAAGTCCTACACAGCCAGTACGCGAAGAACGAGCAGCTTGTAAATCGCTTCTTCAACGAGGCTCGCGCCGTCAACATCGTCAACCATCCCAGCGTCGTCCAGATCTCTGAGTTTGCTCAGCTCCCCGACGGAACCGCCTATATCGTCATGGAGTTTTTGGACGGCGAGTCGCTGGGTTCCCGCATGAAGCGGCAGAACGGCAAGCTGTCGCTGGTTGAGTCGCTGCGACTGACCCGTCAGATCGCAGCAGCGCTGGCGGCCGCACACGCCAAAAACATCATCCACCGCGACCTGAAGCCCGACAACGTGATGATCGTGGCGGATCCCGAAGCACCCGGTGGGGAACGCGCCAAGGTCCTGGACTTCGGCATCGCCAAGCTGGCGGCCGCCGCCAGTCCAGGGGGCGAAGGCGGTGGAGACGCCGTCTCGACGACCCGCACCGGCGTCATGGTCGGCACGCCGCTTTATATGGCGCCCGAGCAGTGCAAAGGCACAGGCCAAGTCGACGCCAAGGCGGATGTCTATTCGCTGGGCGTCATGCTGTACCGCATGCTGTGTGGCCGGCCGCCGTTTATTGGCGACGGCGCCGGGGCGGTGATGGCCATGCACATCTACGAACAGCCGCCACCGATTCGCGAGTTTGAGCCCTCGGTTCCCGAGGACCTCGCCGGCTTGGTGCATATGCTGCTGGAAAAGAACCCGGCCAACCGCCCGACGATGCAGCAGGTGGCGCACACGCTGGAACAGCTAAAGGCCGTCCACTCGACGGGAATGCTGGCAAGTGGAGAGCTACACCTGCTGGCTGCTGGTGGCCTGCTAAGCGGTGCGTACCACCCCATCACGCCCAATCCGACGACGCCGGCCCCGATGACGCCGGCCCCGCTTCTGGGACACGCCGGAGCGACGGCGCAAGGTCTGGGTCCGGTCCGCATCAGCAACACGGGCGACAGTGGATCGCAGGCCCGAATGGGCGCTGCTAGCGTCAGCTCGTCTGGTCTGTTGACGCTCAGCCAAGTGGGCGCCAGCCAGCCAAGTCAGCCCGTCCTTAGCTCGGGCCCCAACTCGGTCAGTCAGACGCTGGGCCCAGCCGAGGCACAGGCGGGCAATACCGCTCCCAAGCGCAGCGCCGGTTTCGCCCTGGGCATCGTCGGCGGCAGCGTTCTTTTGGGAGCAGCCCTGTTCGGCTTGGTGGCGCTGCGTGGCGGCGACGGCAAAGAGGGCTCGACCAACACCGATCCCGCAGGTACGCAGGCAGTCCCGACCAACAAAGTCACCTGGGCCGTCAGCAGCGAGCCGTCGGGAGCCGCCGTCGTCCGAGCCACCGATCAGCGCATTCTGGGCAAGACCCCGTGGCGCAGCGAGCAAGCCGCCAGCGGCGGGTCCTTGGTCCTGATCCTGCGTCTGCCCGGCTACGCCGATCGCGTCGTCACCATCGACCAGACCGCCAATACCGTCGTGAAAGAGAGCCTGGTGGCCTTGGTCACCACGCCGGCCGCACCGCCCCCTGTGGCGACGGCCGCGCCTGCAGTCGCACCGCAGCCTGTGCGCTGGATCAAGCGCGGCGGCAAGCGCGTGCCGGTCAAACCCACGGCTCCACAAGATTCTCCAAGTGTTGCCAGCGCGCCACCGCCCGTAGCACCACCGCCGGTGAGCGCGCCAAAGCCCAATCCACCCCCGCCAAAGGAAGACACTCCGCATGCTCGCATTCAAGTGGTGGACTGAAACGCGCTCGCAATCCTTCGCCATGGCTGTTTCGGCGACTTCCCGCGGCCTTCGACCTGCGCTGCGGACGACTGTCAGCCGCGCAAGGCTACAGACGGTGCTGGGTGCATGGGTGCTGCTGTTTACGCTGTTTGGCAGCACGGCGCAGGCCGTTCCCGAGGACGCCTGCATCAAAGACGAGAAGTGCAAAGACCACTACACCAAGGGCGTCAAGCTCTAC
>JAYRFD010001415.1:0-3870 GCA_041908565.1 Polyangia bacterium
CGCCAGGTTCCAGGCGGTTTTCGCGGCGCACGTCTCCGCCTTGCTGCGATGCCGACACAAAGAACGCGGACAGTCGCTGCTGCCGCGTGCCGTTTCCCGTCTGAATTTCCAGGATCGGGTCCAGCACCGACAGAGCCACCGCCGTCCCCGATGGATGCACGGCGGCGCAGGTGCGATTGTCAAAGATCGCGTGATGCTCGTTTTCGCCGTCCAGAGCGAAGCATTCATCGCCGCCCTTTTTGCGGCAGTGAAAGTCGGCGCTGCGGAAGTACCAGCAGCGCGGCCGCTGCAGCAGGTTGCCACCGACCGTCGCCAGCGCACGAATCTGCGGAGTCGCCACACCATGGGCCGCTTGCGCAAGGGCCGGCAGCGCTCGCTGCACCGTCAGGTGGCTTTCAAGCTGCGACAGCGTGACCAGCGTGCCGATGCGCAGACAGTCCCTGGGCTTCGGCGCTTCGCCGGCGTTGCCCGCTGGCAAAAGACGCGTGATCGATTCGGGCAGGCTGGCCGCCTTAATCTCGGCGATCTCGGCCAGCGAGCTTTTGGGCGCGCGACGCAGGACCACCAAGCGATCCGGCGCGTCCAGCCCTTCCTTCAGTCGATCCAGGACGTCGACGCCCCCCGCCTTTAGCAAGGCGGTGCCGCCGCGCGCTGCCGATAGCTGTGCGACGGCCTGCTCTGGCGTTGCGACCTCGACCCAGGTGAATGCGTTCATCGTTGTCTCCAGCCTTCTGTGGGCAGGGGGCCGGACGGCGCTGGGCTCCCCTGTTCTCGATCTGCGTGGCGAAGCAAATTATCAATCAACGTACACTTGGCCTGTATGCTTCTTTTCGGCGTGCGTTCTTTTGCCAACAGCTATTGCCTTTTATTCAGCAATACAGACCATTCCAAACTGCCCCACTTATCGCGGAGCCGCAGCGGGCGCGCTGGGTGCCAAGGAAGCAAGGACGCGAGCCGGCGAAAGCGGCAGATCGCGCAGACGCACGCCCAGCGCGTTGTACACGGCGTTGGCAATCGCTGCCGCCGTCGGTACGGTGGCTGGCTCGCCAATGCCGCGGGCATCGGTGGACGTCCGTCCGTGCAGGTCTTCCAGCAACGCGATCTCGATGCGCGGCACGTCCAAAGCGCCGGCGATCTTGTACTGCTCAAGGTTGGCGTTGAGCATGCGACCGGTACGCAGATCCAAGCGGCGCTCTTCAAACAAGGCATACGACAGGCCCTGGATGATGCCGCCGTGGATCTGGCTTTCGACCAAAAGGGGGTTCAGCGGGCGCCCGCAGTCGTGGGCTGCGACGATGCGTTCGACGCGAATGACGCCGGTCAGGGTGTCGACGGTGACTTCGGCGAACTGGACGCCGCCGGTCTGGCCCCAGGCGCGACCGTTGGTGGCGCCGGCGTCATAGTCGGGCTTGCGGCTGGCGGTGCCGCTGACTTGGTCCTTGCGTAGCTTGGCGGCGACCTGCTTCAAGGACAGCTCGACGGGCTTGCCAGCGACGGTGCCGACGAACTTGCCAGCCGGTCCAGGAAGCAAGTCCTTGGCGCCCAGAAGCGGCCCGACGTCTTTTGCCAAGTTCAGCCGAGCTTGATACGCCGCATCGCGAGCCGGCGGCGTAATCGATCCCGTGGTCACGCTGCCGCCCGAGCCCGGACCGACGGGCAGCCGCGTATCGCCGATCGCGACTTTGACAGACGACAGCGGGATGCCAAGCTCCTCTGCCACCACCTGCGCAAGCGGAGTACGCACGCCCGTTCCGATGTCCTGCACGCCCGCCAGGACTTCGGCGGTGCCGTCGCGGTGAATGCGCACTTCGGCGTGGCTGTCGTCGGACCAGAAGTAGTACCAGCAGCCTTGGGCCATGCCCAGGCCGCGGCGGATGTGACCCAGTGCTCCTTCGGGCGGAAGCTGACCGGCGGGCTTGCGACGCGACCAGCCGAAGCGGTCCGCCCCCAGGCGCCGTTCCTGCTTGCGACCGGGATGCGGGTCGTTGCGGTCGCGTAGCTCGATCGGATCGATGCCCAGCTTTTCGGCTAGTTCGTCCATCGCCTGTTCCAAGGCGAACGCGCCCTGCGGATGCCCCGGAGCCCGGAACGCCGCCAGCGGCCCGGTGTGCGTGAACACGTCGAACTCTTCGGTGTAGATGGCCGGGCAGTGGCCATAGATGTTGTTCGCCGGTCCAGCAAAGCCGGCGCCGGCCCCCGCGCCCCCGGATCCCCAGCCACGAAGCTCGATAGCGGCCAGCTTTCCGTCGCTGCCAGCCGCCAACGCCAGGTTCTGTTCCGATCCCGGACGGTTGCCAACACAGAGGTGTTCTTCTCGACGTTCCAGGCAGACGCGTACCGGAGCCGCAGCCTTTTTCGCCAGCAACGCCGCCAGCACGCCGTAGTTGCCAGCCCCGAACTTGGCGCCGAAGCCTCCGCCGCAGTAGTCGGTGATGACGCGCACCTTGGCCGCTGGAACTTCCAGGTATTCGGCCAGCTCATCGCGCACCGAAAAGATGCCCTGGGTCGACGCCCACACCGTCAGCTCGTCGCCGGTCCACTCTGCCGTTAGGCCGTGCGTTTCCAGTGCAGAGTGCGTCTGCACCTGCGTGCGATACGTGCCGCGCAGGACCGTCTTGCCACTTCGCAGAGCGGTCGCGACGGCGGTTTCCATCTGTGCGGCGTCTTTGCCGCGCGGCGCCCCACGCTTGGGACCGCGCAGGTTGCCTTTCTGCGGCAGCCCACCTTTGGACCCGCCACCACCGGCCGAACCCGACATGCTGACCGGACCGTTGAAGACCAGCGGCGCGTTGGGCTTCTGTGCTTCGTAGGGGTCGACGACATGCGGCAGGACTTCGAAGTCGACCTTGATGCGCGCAAGCGCCGCCTTGGCCTGTTCTGCGGTCTCGGCAGCGACGGCAGCGATGGGCTGGCCCAGGTAACGCACAACCGGCACCAGCTTGCCGCGTGCCTTTTCCGATTCCAGCCTGGCGCCGCCCAGAAGATGCGGCAGCACGACCACGGCTTTGACGCCTGGCTGCGTTTCCGCGTCGGCAATGTGCACACCGTGCACGCGCGCATGCGGATGCGGAGATCCCAAGATCCGCCCGTACAAAAGCCCCGGTCGCTTGATATCCGGCGTGTATCGCGCGCGGCCTGTGACCTTGTCGCTGCCGTCGATGCGCAAGCTGGGCTTGCCAACCACGGACAGCGTGCTGCTTTCGCGCCAGGAAGGCGGCGCACCATCGGGAAGCTCGCGCGGCTGCAGGCTGGCATCGATGCCGACCAGACCGACCAGGACTTCGCTCTTGCTCATCGTGCACCTCCCTGCCCGGCTTGGCCGTTTTTGGCGGGCGCCGAAGCCGGTCCCGCGGATGCGCCATGGGCTGTCGACAGCACAGCCGACACGACGTGCGGGTACGTGCCGCAGCGGCACAGGTTGCCCGCGATGGCCTCGCGCACTTCACCTTCATTCAGCGACGGAAGCTGACCTTGCGCACGCTTGCGTTCGTACAGCGCCGCGCAGCTCATCACCATGCCGGGCGTGCAGAAACCGCACTGCATGGCGTCGTGGGCGACAAAGGCTTCCTGCACGGGATGCAGCTTGTTTGCATTTGGTGACAGCCCTTCAATCGTGGTGACTGGACGCGGCGTGCGCCCGCCCTTGCCCGCGGTGCCGGCCACGTCCAAGGCCAAGGTCATGCAGGCCGGCGTTGGGATGCCATCCACCCATACGGTACAAGCCCCGCAGGCGCCGCGGTCGCAGCCGACCTTGGTGCCGGTCAGGCCCAGGGCTTCGCGCAGGACGTGGGCCAGCGTGTCGCGCGGCTCGATGCGGGTCGACAGCGTCTTGCCGTTGACCACAAGCTGAACCGGCACTGGGCCGGGGCC
>JAYRFD010001416.1:0-6798 GCA_041908565.1 Polyangia bacterium
GCATGCTCAGACGGTATCGGACTGTCCATCCTGACTGCAAGCGGTGCCGTGCAAAACTTCCGCCGTCGCTTGGTTTCGGCATAATGCCGGCATGTCAACCGCCCCCTCTGATTCCGTCTCGATCGCGTATGCCGAGCTTCTGTACGAAGTGAAAAACGGCGTCGCCACCATCACCTTCAATCGCCCCGAGAGGCGCAATCCCATCGGACCCAGCACCGTCGGAGAGCTTCTGCATGCCCTGGGTCGAGCGCGCGACGACGCAGCGGTCCGAGTTGTCGTGCTGACCGGCGCCGGCAAGATCTTTTCGGCCGGCGGCGACCTCAGTCAGATGAGCGGCAGCAGCGGCACGCCCCTGCAGTCGGGATCCGCAGAAAATCGCGTCGCTGGCACCTTCGCAGATCTGATGAACCTCTTGGCGGGCACGGGCATCGGCAAGCCCACCATCGCCAAGGTCAACGGGCACGCCATGGCCGGCGGCTTGGGCATCGTCGTCGCCTGCGATCTGGCGATTGCCGCCGAGGACGCCGGCTTCGCGACGCCTGAGATCAACGTCGGGCTGTGGCCGATGATGATCATGGCGACCATCTTCCGCAACGTCCCACGCAAGCGCGCGATGGAGCTGATTCTGACCGGCGACCGCGTCGACGCAGCGACGGCAGAGCGCCTGGGTCTGATCACTCGTGCCGTGCCTCGTGACCGCCTGGATGCGGAAGTCCAAACCCTTTGCGACAAGCTGATCGCCAAGTCACCGCTGATCGTCCGCATGGGCCTCGACGCGTACCACCGGATGCAGGACATGCCGCTCGATCCGGCGCTCCGCTACCTTGAGGGAGAGCTCGGCAGCGTGCTGGGCACCGAGGACGCCGCCGAAGGCCTTATGGCCTTTCTGCAGAAGCGCGCCCCGGTCTGGAAGGCCAAGTAAGCGCGCGGCAAAAACGTCCAGCCGTCCCCAAGTAGGCGCAGTTCAAACGGGCTCAGCATTACAGAAAATGCGTTGGGTGCAGACTTGTCCATTGCTTCGCACCCCCCCATCGAGTATGACTGCGCCCAATCATCGCCTGTGGACAAGCCTGTGGGTATCTCTCTGACTTTCGCCGTGGATATCCTGGGAACAGCGCAACCCTGTGGATCTCGGCCCTGTTTTTACACACTGTCCCACATCGCTATCCACACCCCGTTTTCCCCTGATTTCCGAGGACAACGGTCAGGTTATCCAGAAGATCACAGGCCCGAATACGATCACGGATCTTAAAAGATCTTCTATTAGAGATCCGGATCTAGACCCCCTGCCAAACCGCACAGCAGACCTTCAAACAGACGAAGGTTGGGCCAATTTTAGGCATACCAAGGGAGAAGACCGCAATGGAGTCCCGTTCTGAAAAAGCTGCTGCAAACGCCGCTGCCCAGGCGGAGCACGCTCGCGCGCCATCGCTCTCTTCGTCGCTGCGTACCATGGAGTTCCGCATCGAGAAAGCGGCCTTCCTGCAGGGTCTGTACTTCGCGCAGGGCATTGCCGACCGCAAAGCGACGATGCCGATCCTGGCCAACGTGCTGTTGCGCACCGAAGGCGCCGACAGCCTGACCGTCGCTGCCACCGACTTGAACCTGACGGTGACATCGGAAATCCCGTGCGAAGTCACGGGCGATGGCGGCCTGACCGTCGCTGCCAAGCACCTGCACGACATCATCAAGTCGCTGCCTGGCGATCGCTTGACGCTGCGCCGCGCCGACAACAACTACGCCGAGATCTCTGCCGGCAAGGTGAACTACAAGGTCGTCGGTCTGCCGGATCGCGACTTCCCCAAACTGCCCAATCACCGCGAGGTCAAGTTCCACAAGGTCGATGCCGCACCGCTGCGCGACCTGATCAACAAGACCTTCTTTTCCATCAGCACCGACGAGACGCGCGCCCACCTGAACGGCGTTCTGTTTGAGTGCGATGGCGCTGGTGACAAGGCCGTTGCGCGCATGGTGTCGACGGACGGTCACCGCTTGTCGAAGTGCGAACGGGTGCTGGCCGGTGGACCCAAGCTGCAGCCCGGTGTGCTGATTCCGCGCCGCGGCTTGATTGAACTACGCCGCGCGCTGGAAGGCACCAGCCACATCGAGCTTGGCGTGCACTCGGGCAACCTGTTTTTACGCACGGGTCCGACGGTGCTGACGGTGCGCCTGACGGATGCGCAGTTCCCGCCGTACGACCAAGTCATCCCGCGCGACCATCAGCGGCAGGCCAAGATCTCGCACGCAGGGCTGCTGGATGCGCTCAAGCGCATCTCGCTGGTTGCGTCGGAAAAGACCTATGGCCTGCGCCTGTCGCTGAGCAAGGGCACGCTGCGCATCGAGTCGGACAACCCCGATCTGGGGCAAGGCCGCGAAGAGCTGGACGTCGTGTATCCCGGCATCGACTTCGCGATTGGTTTTAACGCCAAGTACCTCATCGAGCTTTTGGCCGAGATCGACACCCCCGAGGTGCTGCTGGATCTCAATGGCGAGCTAGATCCCGGCGTCGTGCGTCCGGCGGACAGCCAGGACAAGCCGGGCAACATGTACCTTGGCGTCATCATGCCCATGCGCCTGTAGCGTCTGTGCGCGTCCTGGCCCTCACGACCGAGGGATTCCGCAACCTGCAGCCCCTCGCGCTGTCTCCCCATCCTCGCTTCAACGTCCTGTCCGGCGACAACGGCCAAGGCAAGACCAACGTACTTGAAGCCATCTATGTGCTGGCGACGCTGCGATCGTTTCGCACCACGCGCCTGGACGAGCTTGTCGCGTTTGGCGGCGAAGCAGCAGCCCTGCGAGCGCGGGTCGAGCATCGGCAAAGCGAGCGGGTGTTCGGTGTCGACATCGGTCTGCGTCCGCCGCGAAAACAGGCGCTGTGTGACGGAAAGAGCGCGCGCACCGGCGAATACTTCGGCGGCTTCAACCTGATCTTGTTTGCGCCCGAAGATCTGCGCCTGCCCAAAGGTCCACCGGCGGGCCGACGGCGCTTCCTAGACCGCGCGATTTGGAATACCTGCCCCAGTTACCTGGACGAAGTTCGCATCTACGAACGCATCTTGCGCAGCCGCAACATCCTGCTGCGTGGCGGAACCAGCAGAGCATCCGGCCCGACGGAAGAAGGCGCGGATTCGGCGCAGTCCACACCCGGTGTGGCCGCACTACCTGACAACAACGCCTTGCTGGATATCTACGACCAGCGCTTGGCCAGTGCCGGAGCGCTGCTGTTTGCTCGACGGCGCCGTTACATCGAAGCGCTGGCCCCGCGCGTTGCCGAGGTCTTCGCCAGCATCAGCGGTCCAGGCCACGAGGTCGCGGTGCAATACCAGCCGGCGCTGAAGCCCGGCAAGTCCGCCGCCAAGGCCACCGATCGCAGCGACAGCGCAGAGGATCATGCGGCTTCGGATTCAAACTCAGACGGAACCGAACAAGGTGAACCGGTCATCGTGTCGCCAGTTCGCGACGAACAGCGGGATCTTGGCGAGCGGCTGCTGGCGCAACTAAAGCGCGATCGTCGACGCGATCTGCTGCGCGGCTTCACCCACAGCGGTCCGCACGCCGATGATGTTCTGTTTTTTCTCGACGGTCGACCGGCGGAACTGCACGCATCGCAAGGCCAGACACGAGCCTTGGTGTTGAGCCTGAAGATCGCCGAGATCCAGCACCTGCATGCGCTGCTGGGTGACCCGCCCGTGCTGCTTTTGGACGACGTCAGCAGCGAGCTGGATCGCGAAAAGAACGGCGCGCTGTTTGCGTTTCTGCGCGAATCGCCGAGTCAGGTGTTCATCACCACGACCGATCCCGGCTACATCCGCATCGGTCCCGCGCAGCAAGACCGACAAGACTTCCGCGTGCAAGCCGGAGGCGTTGTTGCCGTCGACTCAGCGACGTCGGGCGAATAATTGCTCGTCTTGTCCGACATGTGCTAGCTTGCGCCCCTACACGATGAGCGAAGTTCCGTCTGCATCCGATAGCTATACCGGTGAGAACATTCAGGTTCTCAAGGGCCTTGAGGCCGTGCGGAAGCGCCCCGGCATGTACATCGGCGACACCGACGATGGCACCGGACTGCATCACATGGTCTACGAAGTCGTCGACAATTCCGTCGACGAAGCGCTGGCCGGGCACTGCAAGAACATCGAAGTCAAGATTCACTACGACAACTCAGTGACCGTCGTGGACGACGGCCGCGGCATGCCGACCGATATGCACCCGACAGAGCACCGTCCGACCCCCGAGGTCATCATGACGGTGCTGCACGCCGGCGGGAAGTTCGACAAGAAAAGCTACAAGGTCTCGGGCGGTCTGCACGGCGTCGGTGTATCGGCGGTAAACGCGCTGTCTGAATGGCTGAAGCTTGAGATTCGTCGCGGCGGCAAGGTCTATCACCAGGAATACCGTCGGGGCGCCCCGGTGACACCGCTGACCGAGATGGGCGTGTCCAGCCGCACCGGCACCACGGTTTCGTTCAAGGCCGACGCCGACATCTTTACCCGCGTCGAGTACAGCTACGACACGCTGTCGCAGCGCCTGCGCGAGATCGCCTATCTAAACCCTGGATTGCACATCGTTGTCGTCGATGAACGCAACGACAAGCGCCTGGATTTGCTGTCGTCCGGTGGCATCACGCAGTTCGTCACGGACCTGAACACCGGCAAAGAGAGCGTGCACGAGCCACCGATCGCGGTCAGCGGTTCGGCACCGGCCCCTGAGCTGGGCATTCCCGACGCAGAGATCGGCGCCGATGTCGCGATTCAGTGGAACGACAGCTATTCCGAAAACGTCTTCTGTTTCACCAACAACATCCGCAACAAGGATGGCGGCAGCCACCTGACGGGCTTTCGCCAGGCGCTGACCCGCACGATCAACGCCTATGCGACGGCGAACAACCTGCTCAAAGACATGAAGCAGGGCCTGTCCGGCCAAGACCTGCAAGAAGGTCTGTGCGCCGTGGTGTCGATCAAGCACCCGGATCCCAAGTTTTCCAACCAGACCAAGGATCGCTTGGTCTCGTCGGAAGTGACCGGCATCGTCAACTCGGTGATCGGCGATCGCTTGACCGAGTGGCTGGAAGAACACCCGCGTGAAGCACGCGCCATCATCAACAAGAGCGTGCTGGCCGCCCGAGCCCGCGAAGCCGCTCGCAAAGCGCGCGAGATGGTGCAGCGCAAAGGCGCGCTTGATTCGCTTTCGCTGCCCGGCAAGCTGGCCGACTGCCAAGAGCGCGACCCGTCGCTGTGCGAGCTGTTCATCGTCGAGGGTGATTCGGCAGGTGGATCCGCCAAGCAAGGCCGTGATCGCCGTACGCAAGCCATCCTTCCGCTGCGCGGCAAGATCCTGAACGTCGAAAAAGCCCGCTTGGACAAGATGCTGTCCTCGCAGGAAATCGTGACGCTGATCACGGCGCTGGGCTGCGGCATCGGGGACTCGAAAGATCCGGCGAAGCTGCGCTATCACCGCATCATCATCATGACCGACGCCGACGTCGACGGTAGCCACATCCGCACGCTGCTGTTGACGTTCTTCTATCGCCAGTTCCGCGAGCTGGTCGACGGGTCGGGCGGCAAGCATCACATCTTCATCGCGCAGCCGCCGCTTTACAAAGTGAAGAAGGGCAGCCGCGAGGAGTACCTGAAGAACGAGCAGGCGCTGGAAGACTTCCTTTTGCGCGCCACATCGGAAGAGCTGGTGCTGGAAGTCGCCGAGGGTGACAAGCGCCAGACCATCACAGGTTCTGCGCTGCGCGAGCTAGCGCGGCAGGTCGGTCGCTATTCCAAAGCGCTGCGCGCCATCGACAAGAAGGGCGATGCGCGAATCATCGATGCGCTGTTGCGCTGTGGTGGCGCCGAGCTTTCCGGTGGCCTTTCAGCGACGACGTCGACGGGTCAGGGCCTGCGCGATGTCGAAGCGCTGAAGGCCTTGCTGGGTCGCACCGAAGCCCTTTTGCACAGCGACCGCTTTGGTCTGGAAGCAGATCTATCTGCGCAGGTCGTCCCCGACGAAGAACACGGCGCGTTCCAGATCGTGTTCCCGGCTCGTCTGGGGGGTGCACGGCGTGAGACGGTCATCGACTTTTCGCTGTGCAACTCGCCCGAGTTTTCCGAGCTAGCGAAGCTGAGCCCGCGCTTGGCGCAGCACGGCCATGGTCCGTTTGTGCTGATCGAAGGCGCGACACGTCATCAGGTGCAGGATCTGGTCGATCTGGCGACGCTGCTTGACGGCATCGGTCGCAAGGGTCTGCAGATCCAGCGCTACAAGGGTCTGGGCGAAATGACCGCAGAACAGCTGTGGGAAACGACCATGGACCCGGCACGCCGCACGCTTCTGGAAGTGCACGCCGACGACATGCAGCAGGCCGAAAAGATCTTCAGCATGCTGATGGGCGAAGCGGTCGAGCCGCGTCGCGAATTCATCGAGCAGCACGCGCTGAACGTCCGCAACCTGGACGTGTAAGAGCGCCCCGCAGAACCGCAGCCGGTTTAGCCAGGCGCTCTCGCGCGGCCCGTCACCCCAAATGGATTGCGGGCCAGCGTCGCAGATGCCCGCCTACGCGCGGCGGCCGCGGAAGTAATAGCAGGGCGTGAAGATGCCGGTGCGACCCGCGCCAACCAGCGCATGGGCGGCATCCTGCAGCATCTTCGAGACTTCGTACGAGCCCTTGGGCGCGATCTTGACCTGCTCAAGCAAGCGCACGGCCTGTCCAGTCAGCCAGCGACCGGCGTGCGTGTGCTTGATGCCGGCCAGCGAAAGCTGCGCCGACAGTGGTTCGTACCAAGGCGTCTCGGGATCCGACGTGGGCGC
>JAYRFD010001417.1:0-9075 GCA_041908565.1 Polyangia bacterium
CAGCTGACCTATCTGTTGCCACCAAACGCGCTGGCCAAGCTGCAGGCAGCCGCGCTGCGTGACGGGTTTCTTGTCGTCGGCGATGTGTCGTACCTGCCGCTGGGCGATCTGTTCTATGAAGCCGAAGCCAGATCGCAGCTGTTGGTTCCGCTGGGGTTGACGCTGGTGCCGCGGATCTCGGCTGCTGCCTTGCGTGCTCAGCTGGAAACTGCCGCCGATCGCTGGCTTCTGGTGCAGCCCGCGCAGCCCACGTCACGCGGAAGCGTTGATGCGTCGACTGCCACTCTGCGCGATCGAGGCGAACGGATCCCGCTATCGCTGCACGAGCTACCGACGGGCGCCCTTCGCCCACTGGGCCAGCAGCTTGTGCGGCGCCTTACGGCACAGCCGCTGGAACTTCTGGATCTTGTGGCTTTGGCAAGCCAGCCCGATGCCGCGACCGCAGCAAACGAACCACCGCAGGCCGTCTATGGATCGCTGGGCTGGCTGTGGCCGCTTTGGGGGGGACCACGCCTGGCTGCAAATCCGGCGCTGCTGCCGGCGACCGTCCCACCGATCACGCCGGTCGACGACAGCGACGAGGATCGATCGTCGTGAAGCCGCCCGCTGCACACAGCCCCCACCCGCCGATCCCGCAGGTCGCGCGCCTTGGCTGAGTCGTTTCTGCAGAGCTTCGCGCTTCCGCTGCTGCGCGGCCAAGACGTGATCATCGGTCGTCCCTTGGGCCTGCTGGGTGCCGAAGCGCTGCAGCGCCACGCGCTTTCATCCGCCGCAAACGATTCGCCCCTTGCCGAGCTTTCTGTTGCGTGTGCGCAGCGCCTGCTGGCGATGGGTATCCTGCCGCCCATTTTACCGACGCTGTCGAGCGATCCCGATGCGCTTCTTTTGCTGGCTGCCGTGCACGATCTTCTGTTTCTGGCTCGGCCCGAAGCGCTCCGCTTGGCCCCTGCTGTGCGGTCTGGCCTGCTGCGTGAAGTCATGACCTGCGCCGATCGCGCGTCCCTGCTGCCCACCTGGACCGCGGACCAAAAGACCCCGCCAGCCGATGTCGCGAAAGACGAGGATTTTGCAGAAGATGCAACTGTCTTGCATCGCCATGCGCTGATCGAGCCGCTGTTTCGCCTGAAACGAATCGACTTCCGACGGAGTTCTTGGTTTGACGAGACCGTGCAGCGCGGCATCCATCGCAAACAATCTGCATCTGTTGCAGCACAAGACGGCACCCTTTTGGAAGCGTTGTGCTGGACCGAGCTGCCCTTGGTCGTCGATGGGCAAGGTGCCGATGCACTGCGCCGAGTGCTGACCGGAAGCCCGTTGTCGGCTCTGTGGTATCCGCGGCCACTGGAAGCGACGCAGCACGCCGCGCTGGCCCTGGATCTGCGTCAGCACGCGCCGCTTCTGCGTCGACCGCGGCTGGCTCGTGCGCTTTGCCGTCACTACCTGATCCTGGGCATCCCGACGGTGGCCGCTGCGCTATCCGGACCGCTTCTGGCCCTTGTGCAGCACACGGTCGCTGACCCCACGACGCGTCCCGACCTGATCAGCTGGCTGTGCCTGGTGTCGCATGTGCACTGGCTGGCCTTCATCGCGATCGACGATCGCGGGACCACCGGATCAACAGCGCTGGAAGTACAAGACGATAACGTGCCGTGGTTTGCGCTGTTTGCCTACCTGTTCGATCGCGCACCCGCCTTGGCGCAGCCTCCGGATGTGACGCCCGATCGCGGCTTGCTCGATCGCGCGCGGGCCCATGCCAGTCGCTGTCGGGCGGCGGTGCCGCAGGCGCTGATGCAGTCGCTGCATCGGCTCTTGACGGCGGCGCTGGGGACGCCGGCACAATAGGCCATGGCCAGTGCTCCTTCGGATGCCGCCCCCAGTCCGCGCATCGCGCCGCTTCTTGTTCGGCTGCAGCAGATCGGTCGGGCGCTGGAACAGCAGTTCGTTGACAAGGGCGAAGTCATCCAGCTGATGCTGCTGTCTGCCGTCGCTGGAGAGCACCTGCTGATCCTGGGGCCACCCGGCACCGCCAAGAGCGCGCTGGTCGCTCGCTTCGCGCAGCTGGTGTCGGCCCGCTATTTCGAATACCTGCTGACCCGCTTTTCCGAACCCAGCGAGCTCTTGGGTCCGCTGGATGTGCAGGCCTTTCGCGAAGGCGTCTATCGTCGACGAGGCGAACGCCTGCTGCCGACCGCCGAAGTGGTGTTCTTGGACGAGATCTTCAAGGCCAACTCAGCGATCTTAAACAGCCTGCTTTCGCTGCTGAACGAACGCCGCTTGCACATCGGATCCGAACGCATCGACGTTCCGCTGCTGGCCCTGTTCGCCGCCAGCAACGAGCTGCCCACCGACGAAAGCCTGGAAGCGCTGCTCGATCGCTTTGTGCTGCGCGTGTCCTGCGGCAACGTGCAGGGCTATCGCTTTGCCGATCTGATCCAGCGCGGTCTGCAGCACGAACGGCAAGAATCCGCCGCTGACCCACCGCTGCTTACCGCCGACGATCTGCGCAGCTTGCAGCAGGCGCTGCGCCGCGATCTGGTGTGCCCGGATGCGCTGGCCGCGACCTTTCGCGATCTGGTTTTTCAGATCCGCGGCGAAGGCATCACGCTGTCGGATCGGCGCGCCGTCCGCTTGCTGAAGCTGGCCCTGGCGTCGGCATTTCTGGATGGGCGAAGCGAGCCGGACGCCGGCGATCTGTACGTGCTGCGCTATGCCTGGAACAGCCCCGAACAGGCCGAGACCCTGGATGCCATCGTCCGCCCGGTGGTCGATGGGCCACGGCAGCGACGCGCGATGGGACCACAGGTGGCGACGCGCATCGAAGACATCCTGCGCGAGCTTGCGCGGATTCGCGATGTGCTGCGTGGGGCGGGCGAGCTTTCGGACATTCAGCTGTTCTCGCAGCTTCGGGCGCTGTCGGCGCTGCGCGCGTCGCTGAGCAGCCTTCCCGGTGAGCCCGCTGCGCACGCCCTGCGCGAGATCGACACGCTCTTGTCCGGCGTGATCGGGCCAACCGCGTCGTAAGCGACAGGCCGCGGGCCTCTTCGGTCTATGTCACGCGGGCCAGCGCCAGACCAACGACCGACGTCGCTCCGGCTGCTTGCAGAGCTTGCGCGCAGGCCATAAGCGTGGCTCCGGTGGTCACGACGTCATCGACGACCAGCACGCGCAGGCCACGCAGCGACGCCGCGGAAGCGACGGCAAATGCCCCCTGCGTGCGAGCCCGCCTCTCGCGAATGGTGGCTCGCTTGGCCGGGGGATCTGGACGCGTGCGGCGCAGAAGATCGGGCACAAGCAGGCCACGCAGCCGCGACCGCGAGACCCCACAGCCAAAAAGCGCCGCCTGCGCCAGAAGAGCCGCTTGGTTGTATCCACGCTGTCGCAAGCGCGTGCCGTGCAGCGGCACTGGCACCACGCGATCGATGCACGCCAGCAGCGGACGCAGCGACGGAACCAACAGGCCGGCCAGCGGGTCGATCAGATCAAAGCGAGCCTGCCACTTGCTACGAATGATGGCATCGGCCAGCGCGCCGCCGTATTCAAAGGGCGCGTGAAGCTGGGACAAGGCATCCGGCCACGGCTCGCAGTGATCGCAGGTTGGGTGCACGGCGGACCCCAGACGCAGGCGCCAAATCGCCCGCGGATCGGATCGCGGCATGGCGCAGCGAACGCAGATCGATTCGCGATGCAGCGGCTGCAGGGTTGCGCAGCAGGCTGCACAAAACACCAAAGCCGGTACAGGCAGCGGCGCGTCGCAGGCCGCGCAGCCTCGGGGAAACAGCAGATCGGCGCCGGCCAGCCAGGCCTGCCTTACGCCACGAAAAACGACAGAAAGCGCAGAGTTCACGCCGACTTATCGGCGCCAGCACAGCCAAGTTGCGAAGATCCGCTGCGCGCGAGGTCCGCGGCTTGGAATCGTAGGACGTGTTGACCTGCCGGATCGGTCGTCAGTAACTGCGCTGCTTTCGGCGGGTCCGCAGCCCGGACAAAGCGCTGATCGGCTGGCCCTCACGTGCTTTGTGTTGTCGTCCCATCGACCGTCGCTGCCGAGGACGGTCTGACCCTGCAGACATTTGACGGAAGGAAGCGGATTCGCCCTGTGACACGACAAGATCGGGCTAGCCGGGCTGCGTGGGGCAAGCAGCGATCGGCAGGTGGGCCAGGTCGTTGCCCGACTTGCACTGCGGCTGCGGACGCAGGCCTTTGCCATCGTCGTTGACGCGCAGCCACAGGTCATACGGCGGCGACGAGGGACCGTGCCAGTCGCAAGCGATCGGCCGACACTCGCCGGCAAAGACAGCCTGGTCCAGATTGGCCGTGCACAGCACGCGCGCCCCCGGCTTGCGCGGATCGCCCAAGTAAAACGTCGAGGGCAGACCGGGCACAAGCGGCGCGACTCCGCGGTTGCACAGCTGACCGGAAAGACGAAACAGCGTCGTGCAGTCGCCGACATCGGGCGGCAGTCCAACCTTGCCGGTGGCGTCGGGCAAGGGCGGTCGACTTTGCCCCATGCCCTGGACGTTCTGGCGGAAGTTGTTGTAGCTGCGCCAGTTGTCCTGCTGCTTCACCGGGACGCTGCCATCGTCGTTGATGTTGGTGATGTGATAGGCGTGCTGGTTCCAGATCTTGCGCGACGGCATCCAGCGGTTCTGCGGGTCTTGATAGACGTGCAGACCGAAGGTAGCGCCGGGGTGCTTGATGCCAAGCTCGGTTGCATAGCGCGATCCCTTGCAGCGGTTGTTCTGCGCGGTGTCGGATACAACGACGATCTCGGCGTGGCCGTCGCCATCGGTGTCGGCGATGACGGGCTCTTCTTGCACGGTGCCGGATGTGACCGGGGCGGCAAACAGCTTCTGCCCGTCGGGGCCGTTGTAGACGCGCAGCCAGCACTCATCGCGATAGACGACCTCGGCGATGCCGTCGCCGTTGAAGTCAAAGACGGACGATCCGGTGGATCCGGATGACTCGTCTTCGGTGCCCGACTGCCACAGCACGCCGTCGTCGATGCCCTTGCACTTGGCGGGGGTTGGGCTCTGCAAGCAGTCAGGGCTGTAGACGTAATAGAACGTGCGGCTGGCAGTGGCGAACTCTGGCTTGCCGTCGCCGTCGAAGTCCGCAACCGTCGGAGGCCCGCCCCAACCGTCAGTGGCGGCGGTCGGCGGCACGATGAAGCGGTCGTTGAAATAGTCCAGGATCGACACCTTCTGATCGCCGTTTCTCGACGACACCAGCACGATGTCGGGGTGGCCATCGCCGTTGAAGTCGCCGATCGCGGGATAGCCACCGACCAGATCCTTGGTCAGCGCGCGCGTCTTGTTGGCGCCAGTCAGACCGTCAAAGACGTTGTGCCCGCTGACCACTTCCAGCTGGCCGTCGCCGTCCAGATCGACGGGGATGGCGATGGTGCCCCAGGATCCTTCTTCGATGATGTTGGCGTTCCACAAAAGCTCGACCTTGGACATGGGGCTTGCGACGTAGCGAAAGACGCCGGCTCCAGCGACGATTTCGGGCGGGCCTTTGCCGTCGATGTTGGCGATGGCCGGTGGGTAGTCGCGGAAGCAGGGACCGCTGCCAGGTTCCAAGCGGTTCGCCAACACATCGCCTGGGTGATTAAAGACGGTCAAGCCGGGACCCAGGCCAATGAGCTCGACCTTGCCGTCGCCGTCCAGATCGGCGGCCGCGATGCTGGTGCAGCCATTGAGCTTGGTGGTCTTGTCCCACTTGACCGAACAGTCGCGACCCGAGATCGCGATCAAGTGCGTCGGTCCCACCGTGCCGGCCGCAAAGACGATCTCGACCGCGCCATCGCCGTCCAGGTCAATGACCAGTGGCGTCGTCATCACGTCCTTGTAGACGGGGGCGATGCCCAGTCCAGGCCACTGACACTTCAGCTTGGGCGGCAAGAATTCAGCCGGCGAAAACACCGCGCCTTGGCACTTTTCGTCGAAGCGAGGACGCGGTGGCTGACCCCACGGCACGCAGGCACAGCGGTCGCTGCGCAGGTCCGGCGGACACGCGCAGTACGTGTCGTTCTGGCAGTCGTCGTCGCTGGTGCAGTCGCCATAGTCGATCACGCAGCCACCGTCGATGCACCGCCGCCCGCTGCGGCAGTCGGTGTCCCGGCTGCACGACGTGGTGCGGTACTCGGGCGAGTCAGGCTCTAGCAAGCGATCGGCGCCACAGCCCGAGGTTAGGCAGACCGAAGCCAGAGTCAGGCAGCAAGCCACGAAGCGAAGCCAGCGCAGCGGACGTTGGGCAGTCATCGGCCCATCTACCGACGCGGCCAACTTCCTGTCAATCACGCCGCGCGCCGCAGCCCAACGGATGAATCCCCCGCACCGCCGCCGACCGCTTGCGAAGACAGTCGACTGGCAGCGCGCTGAAAAAGTCAGAGAGGAGGCCCAAGCGCCAGGCGGAGGAGGGGGACCGTGGCCAGCGGCCAGGGAGAACGTCCGTCGGGACCTAGCGCATCGACGATCACCGACAACGCAGCCCGAAGAATAGACGACCGCCCCGCAGTGACTGTTGCAGCGCTGCTAGGCGCGACGGACGGCGTCGGCCCAGCGCGCTTTCATGGCCTGCACGGTCGCCGGTGCCATGGTGGGCTGGAAGCGGCGATCTTCTTGCCATGCAGCGGCCACCGCTTCCGTCGAAGACCACAGGCCGACGCCCAGACCGGCCAGCAGCGCCGCGCCCAGAGCCGTCGTCTCAAGCATCTTGGGCCGCACGATCTCGACCCCCAGCAGATCGGCCTGAAGCTGCATCAGAAGATCGTTCTGCGCCGCGCCTCCGTCGACGCGCAGCGACGACAAGCGCAGCCCGGCATCGGCTTCCATGGCGCCCAATAGATCGCAGTTCTGCAGCGCGATGCCTTCCAGCACCGCGCGAGCAATGTGGGCCCGCGTGCTGCCGCGCGTCAGGCCACACAGAAGTCCGCGCGCTTCCGGCCGCCAGTGCGGTGCGCCCAGCCCAGACAGCGCCGGTACAGCGACGACGCCGCCCGAATCGGGGACGCTGCGGGCCAGCGCTTCGATCTCGGATGCCTGGCGAATGATGCCCAGGCCATCGCGCAGCCACTGCACCATGGCGCCGGCGATAAACGCACTGCCTTCCAAGGCATAGGTGGTCTGCCCGTTCCGCTGCCAGCCCAGCGTCGTCACCAGGCCGCGCTGGCTGGGCACGATGCGATCACCGGTCGCCATCAACAGAAACGCGCCGGTGCCATACGTGCACTTGGCTTCTCCGGGGCGGTGACAAAGCTGACCAAACAGCGCCGACTGCTGATCGCCGGCAATGCCCGCGATCGGGATGCCATCGCGCAGACCGGCCACCCCCTTGGTGTACGCGCAGACCCCTTGCGAGGGCACCAGCGTCGGCAGCGCCGCCCGCGGCACGCCAAACAGCTGACACAGGGCATCGGAAAAATCGCGCTGGTGCAGATCAAACAGCAGCGTGCGCGACGCATTGCTGCCGTCGGTGACCCATGCCGCGCCGCCGCTTAGGCGATGAATCAAAAACGTATCGACAGTGCCGAAGCGAGCCGCGCCCTGTTCCGCCTTCCGTCGCAGCCCGGGCAGCGTGTCCAAAAGCCACGCCATCTTGGTGCCAGAAAAATAGGGATCCAAGACCAGGCCGGTCCGCTCGCGCACCTGGGCTTCGTGCCCGGCCGCCTTCAGCTTGGCGCAGGCATCGGCGGTGCGGCGATCTTGCCAGACGATGGCGTTGTGCAGCGGCTTGCCGTGCTCGTCGATGCACAGCGTGGTCTCGCGCTGGTTGGTGATGCCGATCGCGACGATCTCGTCGGCGCCGGGCTTGCCATCGGAAAGCGCCGCGGCCAGCGCTTTTGTCACCGACTTCCAGATCTCTTCGGGGTCGTGTTCGACCCAGCCGGGCTCGGGATAGATCTGCGGAAACTCGGCGTAGCCGCGCGCCCGCACGTGCAGCGCTTCGTCGACCAGCAGCACCGTGCTGCCCGTCGTTCCTTGGTCAATCGCAAGAACATAGCGAGCCATGTCAGATCCCTTTCTGGTGAGCACTTACTTCGCAAGCACAAGCTGCCGCAGCGTGCCGACGATCTCGGCCTCGGCGCGCGGGCCGATCGAGTTGGTCTCTTCGTAGTGATCGCCGGGCGCGTCGTCAAAGTACGGCTTGGTGTCGTGCAGAACGAAATTGTAACGGGGCAGGATGTAACCCACGAAGTCCATCGTCAGGCCGAAGACCATGCGATGTTCGCGAGTGCCGTCCATCAGGTCGATAAGGTACGGCGGCGACGGAGCCCGGCTTAGATCCGGACCGTTTTCTTCCTTGGGATTCAAAAGCGGATAGGTGCCGCGCGCCGACCCGTCGTAGCCGCCCAGGAAAAGCTCCGGCGCAAGCTCGCCGGGGTTGGTGACGATCGAGGCTGGACCTAGCTGCAGATAGGCGACGCGCGTGTCGACCTGCGGCACGTTGTCGTCCGACAGCGGGCGGTTTTCGTCGTAACAGCAGAAGCTGCGGCGAAAGATCTTCAGCATCGACGCGAAGTGGTACTTGATGTTTTCGACGTGGGCGGTGAAGCGCGCGGTGCGAAACGAAAGTCGCGCGGCTTTGCCTTGCACGCTCTGCGCCGCTGGATCGGCCAGCGCTTGCAGCGCGAACCGCGTCACTTCTTTGCCCAAGGCGCGGGCTTTGGGCAGGCCGTTTTCTTTGATCGGCGTGCCGGTGTCGTCCAGCGGCTCGGCATGCCCCGGACCCAGAAGGCCCCCCAGCGCGCCCGACACATAGACCACCGGACCCGCGCCCTGCTTTTCCACTTCGTCGCGCAGCGTGTGCACGAAGTCGGACGTCAGCAGCTGGTTTTTCGATCCGGCAGCCTCGGGATGATTGGCCCAGTTAACCAGCGTCGCGATCGAGCGCGGCGGAATGGCGTCGCCCTTTTCGATGAACTGCAGCGTGTGCAAGCGATTGTCGATCACCGTCGGCTGCCGCGAGTCATAGACGTAGCGCAGCATGCCGCCGTCGGGATCTTGCACGCGCACCGAACCGATGCTGACGCGCGCCGGGCGGATGTTCTGCACCGCTTCGCTGACCGCCTGCACG
>JAYRFD010001418.1:0-2012 GCA_041908565.1 Polyangia bacterium
AAACCTGCCGCTGCGCCTGGCCGGCGGCACGGTCATTCGGCTTAACGAAGTGGCGACCATCCGCGACGGAACGGAAGAACGCCGCAGCCTGTCCCTGGTGGCCAAAGTAATCGTCGACCCGCATAACCCAGCCGCCGTCGATGCGCAGGGAAAAAAGAGCCTGGAGATCCAGCCCACCGTCGCCTTGGAAATTCGCAAGCAGTCGGGTCAGAACACGGTCACGGTCGTCGATTCGATCGCCGACCGCTTGGACGAAATGCGCCGCGATCTGCCCGAAGGCGTGAAGCTGGACATCGTCATCAACAACGCCATCTACATTCGCGCCAGCGTCAAGCAGGTCGAAGAAGATCTGATCTTGGGCGCCATCCTGACGGTGTGCATCGTCTTCCTGTTTCTGCAGAGCTGGCGATCGACCATCATCACGGGCCTGACGCTGCCGATCTCGGTCATTGGCGCATTCACGGCGGTCTGGGCAGCCGGCTTCACCCTGAATCAGCTGACGCTGATGGCCTTGACGCTGGCCATCGGTCTTCTGATCGACGACGCCATCGTCGTGCGCGAAAACATCGTCCGCCATGCCGAGATGGGCAAAGACCACGTCCGCGCCGCACGGGAAGGCACCGACGAAATCGGCCTGGCGGTTCTGGCAACGACCTTTTCGATCGTCGCCGTCTTTATCCCAGTTGCGTACATGGGCGGCATCGTGGGTCGCTTCTTCTTCCAGTTCGGCATCACGATCTCGGTTGCCGTGCTGCTGTCGCTGTTTGTGTCGTTCACGCTGGACCCGATGATGTCGTCGGTCTGGCCAGAGCCGCATCAGACGGGCAAGCGCAACCTGTTCATGCGAGCGGTCGGCGCTTTCAACCGCGCCTTCGATCTGTTAGCGGTCGGCTATCGCCACGTCATCGCTTGGGCCTTGCGCCACCGCATCGCGACCTTGCTTCTGACCACCGCGGTGTTTGTTGGCACGATGATGCTGGCGCCGCTGATTGGCTTTGCCTTCTTCCCGGACACCGACCGCGGCGAATTCGTCGTGACCTTCCGCACGCCCGTCGGTAGCTCGCTGTCCTATACCGAAACCAAAGCGAGCGAGCTTCTGACGGCGATCCACCAAGACGCCGACATCGCCTATACCTACACGACGATCGGCGCCGGCAACACCGGCACGGTCACCGACGGTCAGATCTTCGTCAAGCTGAAGTCGCGGAAGGAGCGCAAGAAGACGATCTTTCTGATCCGCCCCGGTGTGCGTGAGCGCATCGGCCAGGTCGTCGACGTGGTGTCGGCGGTGCTCGATGCGGGCGGCATCGGTGGTCCCCAGGCACCGCTGCAGATCAGCGTCAAAGGTCCCGAGCTGAAACAGCTAGACGAGCTAGCCAAGCAAGTGCTGCAGATCGTGACCAACACGCGCGGCACCGCCGACGTGCAGATCTCGCAAGAGAACACCAAGCCCGAGCTTCGCTTGCGCATCGATCGACAGCGCGCGGCCGACTTGGGCGTCAACGTGTCCGAAGTGGCGACGACGCTGCGCGCCCTGGTCGCTGGTGAACTGGCCGGCAACTTCGAGGATCGCAACGGCCGCACGTACTCGATTCGGGTGCGCTTGCCCAGTGCGGGCCGCGATTCGCAAAAGGACATCGCGCGGCTGTTTGTACCCGGCGCGGCCAAGGCAGATGGCACGCGGTCGCTGGTTGCGCTGGATCAAGTGGCGAACATTCGGCGCGGTGTCGGCCCGTCGAAGATCAACCGCATCGACCTGTCGCGCGAAGTGCGCATCACGGGCAGCGTAGAGGCGCGCCCGCTCGGCGACGTCAGCGCGGATATCCGCAAGGGCGTCGACGCGATGGGCCTGCCGTCCGGCTATGCCGTCGACATGGGTGGCCAGACGAAGGACTTGAAAGAGACCGTCGGCTACGTTCTGGAGACGCTGATCCTGGCCATCGTGTTCATCTATCTGGTGCTGGCGTCGCAGTTCGAGAGCTTCTTGCAGCCGCTGGCCATCATGCTGTCGC
>JAYRFD010001419.1:0-9562 GCA_041908565.1 Polyangia bacterium
CCCTTGCGCCGGGCTTCTGGGCTGGGTCCTTCGCCGGGCTTGGGCAAGAAGCGGCCGAGCAGCGCGCGCGTGCTCGCATTGCTGCCCAGCGCCGCAAAGCCAGCCATGCCAGCGAACGCCGTCGATGCGCGCGCCATGCCACGCAGGCTGTCACCGAAGCCCATCACTTCGCTGTAGCGGAAGTCGCGGCCGTACGGATAGTCCAGAAGCGCATTGCTGCGGTGCACGACGCGCGTATTGACCGTGCCCATGACAAACGGCGCCGTCCATTCCTGCGCTTCGCGATCGTAGGCGACGCTGCGTAGCTCGGGCTGACGCCCCCGCGAGGCATCTGGATCGGGAACCAACGCATACGGATTGGCCAGCAAGCGACGCAGGCCGCGATCGCCGACGGCATCTTGCAGAAGGTTCAGCATGCTGGCCAGCGTGCCACCGCTGGCTCCACCGCGGATCGACTTGACGAACAGGTGCGCAGCCGACAGGGCCTTGCCGCGCGCGCGCAGGAAGTCATGCAGCGCCAGCACGCCGATGTCCGATGGAATCGAATCGAAGCCGCATGCATGCAGGATGCGAGCCCCGGTCTGCTTTGCCGTTTCGTTGTGGCGATCGATGCTGGTCCGCATGAACGGAACCTCGCCCGTCAGATCGCAGTAGTCGGTGCCCTGCGCCGCGCAGGCCGCCACCATAGGCAGGCCATAGCGCATGTACGGCCCGACGGTGGTGCAGATCACGCGGGTCTTGGCCGCCACCGCCAAAAGCGACTGCTCATCGCTGGCATCGGCCTGCAGAATGGGCAGATCGGCGCAGCGGGGGTTCAACTTGGCCAGGGCCTGTCGAACGCCGCGCAGTCGATCTTCCGAACGGCCACACAGCGCCCAGCGCAGCGGCTGGCTGGACTGCGCCAAGCACTCTGCGACTAGCTGTCCTGTAAAGCCAGTCGCGCCAAAAAGAACCACGTCGAATTCGCGAGAGCTCGTCTCTGCCTTGCTTGCCATGGGGCACAAGCCTGCTGCAGAACGCAGGGCAGCGTAAAGCCTTCTGCGGCCCAAACGGCCTGCCGCGACGGAGGCAGCGGGTTCCCATCGCCCCCCGGGCGGTCAGCGCAAGACGCGGTCAGTCTTTCTGGCCGCTACCGGGGCGGCGGCCCAGAAGTTCCTGCAAGCGCTTGGTGGCATCGGGGTTGGGGGCGCTGCGGCTGGATGCGGGAGTGCGCAGGGCCGATAGCTCTTCATCGGTGTCGTGGCGGCTGCGTTCATCCGGGGTCGATCGACCGGTGCCGCGGCCCGTCGACGTGCTGCTGGGGGCCTGGCCCGTCGCGCCGGGGCTGCGTGCGGCCTCTTTGATGACTGCTTCGGGCGTGACCACTGGAGTCGTCGCGCTGTGCCGCGGAGTCCGCGCGGAATCGCTGACCGGTCGACGGGGTTCACTGGCTGCGGCAGGCACGGGAAGTTCGACCTTTGGGGTCTGGGCGGAATCGCTGGCGCGCAGCTTGGGCGTCTGTCGCGACGAGTCGAGATCCCCGGTGGGCACCGGCGTCTTGGCTGAGTTCTGCAGGCTCATGGCCACAAGCGGCGTCTGCGACGAGGGCCTGGCTGCCAGCGAGGCCCGCGGAATGGTCACCGTGCGAAGCGGCGTCTTCTGCGAAGCGGGCGTCTCTTTCGAAGTCAGCGCTGGGCTGGCAGCTGGGGGGCTTGGCTTGGCCTCGATGGTTCCCGCAGTTCCAGCGGTCGCATCGCGGGTCGCCTTGGCGGCTGTCAACGCTTCCGGTGCACCCGTCGCGGCAGGCCTGCTTGCGGCGATCGGTTCGTTGGCGCTGGGCGAAGGAGCCTTGAGCGCAAAAGGCGCCTCCGCGGGACTGGCAGCAGCCGGCTTGGGCGCGGCGACGGCACTGACTGCCGCATCACCCCCCGCTGGTGCAGTGCTGGCGGTGGACAGCGATGCGGTCGGGCTGGGGGCAGCCTGCGGCGCAACCACCGTCGGGCCTGCTGTCGCGGCGGCAACCGCTGTCGGAACGACTGCGATCTGAACAACGGGCGTCTGCGCGATGGCCAGCGGGGCAGGGTTCGCTGCGGCAAGGTTCGCTGGGGCAACCACCGTCGGGGCAGGAGCAGCGGCAGACAGCGCCGTCGGAGACACAAATGCAAACGGGGAAGGCGGGGTCAGGACTGGATCGCGCGCGGGCTCGAAAAACTCTGCTTGGTGCGTCGCTTTGTACGCCATCACGCGCTCGATCATTTCGCGGCTGTGGCCATCCAGGCGGCTGAAGCGCAGGCCGATGCCGTGCAGGCGGTCGCTGGCTCCCGGCTCGTAGGGCGCGCGGAAGCTGACGGTGCCTTCGCCGCGCAGGGCGATTTGGCCTTCGGCCAGCATCACTTCAAAGCGGACCGTGCTGCCGACTTCCAGCGGTTCGCGCATGGGCAAGAACACGCCGGCCCGCGACACATTGCGGCCATAGCGGACCACAAAGTCGTCCAGGCGAGGGTAGTCCAGCGTGCAACGGAGAGAGGTCACAGGGCCGGGGCTGGCGCTAGGTTGCGGCATAGCTTCGCTATCGTATCACCCGAACCCCCCTGGCGAATAGCCACAGACCGCGCGTCCGTGCAGCCAGCCCCTTCCCGACCCCAAACATGCTCAAGAATTAGATTAAATGCGAAAATGGCGACCTTTTATAATAAAAAATAAAACAGGCGAATCTGACGTTAGTGCCTATTTTGTTGTGATGTTTATTTGTTAATCAGTGGCGGCGGTTGTCGTCCGGCTGCTTGCGAAGGGGCAGGGGACGCGCTGTTTGTCCCCGGTCGATTGGGGCTGCACCATGCGTTCCAGCGGGACTTGGAACAGGCGGATTTGTTCGTCGGTGCGGTGGGCCGACTGATTGGCCTTGGCGATCGCCGCGACAAGCTTTTCCAGGACGCTTCCATCTTCGAAGCCGATCATCAGCGAAATGTTCGTGCTGCACTGCGATCGGTGGCCGATATGGGTTTCCGAGTTGTGCCCCTTGCCTTTCAGCTGTTCCCACCGCGTGTAGCAGTCGATGGCCAGCGGTTTGAGCGGGTCATTCACCTTGGTATCGACGTGTTCGTTGAAGACAAGGATCGTCAGCTTGATGGCGGGCTCCAGTAGACGGCAGACGGAACTGCGCAGCCTGCGTAGTGCGCCCCAGGGGCATCGCACAGCGAAAATTCGCCGCCCTGTCCGCTGCGCCATCCGACGCTGAGACCGCCACAGGCCGAACCCAAGACGACCTGGCTCCACCGGCGAGACCTGCTTCGCGGTTAGCCGTTGGCGCGAATGGCAGCGACGGGGTCCAGGCGACTGGCGCGCTTGGCGGGCATGTAGCCGAACAGCACGCCGACCACCACGGCCGATCCCAAGGCCAGAGCCACCGCGGGTTCCGACACGACGATCTGCCAGCGCGGCTTGAAGTGCTGAATCACGGTGCCGCCGAGTAAGGTTCCGCCGATTCCTAAGGCCACGCCGATGCTGCCGCCAAAGCCGGATAGCAGCATCGCTTCGACGATGAACTGGCGGCTGATGTCGCTGGGGCTGGCGCCCAGGGCCTTGCGGATGCCGATCTCGCGCACGCGTTCGGACACCGACACCAGCATGATGTTCATGATGCCGACGCCGCCCACCAGAAGGGAAATGCCAGCCAGCAAGCCGACGATGACCTTCATGATCAAAAAGACGCGATAGAAGCCGGCCAGGCGTTTTTCAAAGTCGAAGATCGCGAAGTCATCGACGCCATGGTGGCGTTCCAAAAGGACGGCGTTGACGATGCGCTTGACGATCTCGTTGTGCTGCGGGCCTTCGGTTAGCAGGAACAGGCGACGCCCGGTCTCGACGAGCGTGGCTTCGTGGTCGGCCAGCGTCTCCATCGGCATGACCAAGACTTCGTCCCATTCCCAGCCAAAGCCGACGCCCCAGCGGTCAAGCTTGGCCAAGCGCCCGACGATGCGGCAGTACAGACCGGACACCATGACGCTGCGCCCGATGACTTTTTCGCCGCGGCCCCACAGCTTGTCGGCCAGGCCATCGCCGATGACGCAGACGCGGCTGTGCTGCGCCATGTCTTCGCTGTCCAGCGTGCGCCCTTCGGTGATGCGGTAGCGGAAGAACGACAGGAAGGCCGCATCGCCCGCGACCAGGTCGCCGTTGCGGCGCTTGCCGGCATCGGTGATCAGCGGCCGGTTTCGCAGCGAAACCAGCGAGGTCACGCTGACGACGTGCGGGATGCCCCGCAAGACCGGCACATCCAGTCGGGTGATGCCGCGCTGATAAGACGCCTGCTTGCTTTCCATCGCTTCGGGCGACTTGCGCCACAGCGAGATCAGGCGAGCCCCGCCCAGCTCTTCAAAGCTGGCGGCCAGCGTCGACAGACCTGATTCGGCCAGCGACGTCATCAGCACGATCGAAAACGCCCCGATCAGGATCGACGAGATGGTCAGCAGCGAACGAAAAATGTGCCCACGCAGCATCGACAAGGCGATTCGCAGGTACTCGATCCACATGGGGCTCTCTCGCTTGGCGGCGCGGGCGTTGGGTTGCTGAGGCGTGAAGGGACAGACGGCGCGTCGGCCTACTTGAACTCGTTGGCTTCAGCCGATGGCGGGCGGATCAGGACTTCATCGCCTTCCTTCACGCCGGTTGTGATCTCTTGTTCGCGATCGTTGCGCGCCCCCACCTGCACATCGACGCGCTTGGTGCTGGGACTTTTTTTGCCCATTCCCGCCCCCATGCCCGATCCCAGCGACGATTCACCGCTTGCTTTGTCCGCAGCGATGGCGTTCACGAAGGTCTGTCCTTTTTCTTTGATCACCGCTTCGATCGGCAGCTTCAGCACGTCCTTTTTCGTCTCGACGTGAATCTTGATGTCGGCGGTCATGCCGGGGCGAATGTCTGAAAGAGCGCCGGGATCCAGCGTCGCCTCGACGGGAAACACCTCGACATCTTTGCCTTTGGGCAGAACCGATGCGGGCGCGATCTTGGTGACGCGCGCCTTGAAGGTCTTGCCGGGAAGCGCATCCAGCGTCAGCGAGACCGGCTGATCCAGCTTCACTTTGGCGACGTCGATCTGGTTCAGGTCGGCCTTGGCAATCAGCTTGGACATGTCGGCGACGACCATCAAAGAGCGCTCGTCGAACGTCGCCATGGTGCCGGGGACAACGGTTTCCCCGACGCGGATGTTGCGCTGAATGACGGTGCCGTCAATTGGCGAGATGACGCGCGAATAGCGCAGCTGATCTTCGGCCACCGACAGCGATTCCTTGGCTTGATCCAGATTGATCTTGCGCGTCTTCAGGTCATTCTGCGCGGTCTCGACTTCCACTTGTGCCACCGCGCGATCGGCCAGGGCTTGCTTGCGCCGATCCAGCATCAGCTGGGCAAGCTCGACGGCAGCGGCGGCCTTGTCGACGTCTTGGCGAGCGCGCACGACACTGCGCTGAAACTCGGTCGGATCCAGCGATAGCAGCAGCTGGCCTTGCTTCACGGCCATGCCCTCTTCGACGAAGATCTTGTCGACTTGGCCCGCCACTTTCGATCGCACGGCGACCTTTTCACGTGGCTCGATCTTGCCAAGCTCGACCACGGCGACTTCCAGATCGCCGCGGCTGACCTTGGCCACCAGCGACGGATCAAACTTTTCACCGGCAGGGCTGCGGGCCCGCAGCAGCCACAGCGACACGCCCAACAGACCCAGCACCAGAAGCGCAAACAGCCACTTCCACCAGCCTGATTTCTTGCCGCTAGCACTCACTTGGCACCTCCGTTCCCACGGTTGCCACCGTCCTGACCCGCCAGGGCAAGGGGGGCGGGTTCTGCTCCGGCAGCGGGGGGCAGGCGCCCACTGGCCAGGTAAAGCTCGCTCCAGGTCTGCGCGATGCTGGCTGCGGTGTTGGCGAGGTTGATCTCGGCATTTAGCAGCTCGACCTGCGCGTCGATAAAGTCCAAAAGTCCAATGTCGCCGTTCTTGTAACGGCGCTCGCTGATGTCCAGGTTGTCGCGGGCGATCTCGCGGCTGCGTAGCTGCGGTTCCCGCGTGTTGTACAGACGAGAAAGGCGCGCATGCAGCGACCGAACATCGGCTTCGACGACTCGCCCGATACGGCGGTTTTCTTCGATGATGCGGCGGTGTTCCAGCTGTGCATCGCGCAGTCCGGTGTAGCTGTTCAGGGTGTCAAACAGGTTGATGGACAGCGTGCCACCGACGAACAGCGACCCCGTGATGTTGGCAAAGGGATCGGCCGTTTGGTTGGCAGCGCGGGCACCGATCAGGGGGTTGAAGGGGTTGTTGCTGAACTGCATCAGGCTCGACAGCGACAGCTGTGGGAAGAACGTCGATCGCGCCATGCGAACCCAGGCGGCCGCTGCCAAGACCTGCGCTTGCATGGCCCGCAGATCGGGGCGTTCGCGATACGCGGTGTTCAAGAGCTGATCCAGATCGTCGGTGCCGCTGGGCAGCAAGGGCAGGCTGTCGGTGGTCTCGGTCAGCTGCAGCGGCGTGCCACCCAGGCCCAAGGCAACTGCAAGTTGGGCACGTGCTTCGTTGGCGCTGCCGACCAAGTCGGCCATGCGGGCCAGTTCGTTCTGGCGGCGGGTCTCCATTCGGTTGATGTCGGCCTGCGCGGCCAGCCCGGCGCGAACGCGTGCCGTGACCACCTGCACGGCTTCTTGGAAGCGTGCGATGGCCTGCTGCGAGACCTGCTGCTGCAACTCGACGCGGCGAACCGACCAATAGGTGCGCAGGACGGTGCCTGCGATCTGCCGCATGCTGTCGCGCACCGTCGCAGCGGCGGCATCGCGCTGGTGCCGCGATCGATCGACGTTGCTGCTGATGCGAAAGCCGGTGAACAGGGGCAGACGCAGGTCGGCTGCTAGGTTGAACTGCCCTTGCCAGCCGGTGACGATGGCTTCCGACTGGACGTAGGCCCCTTTGGCCGCTTCGCACTGCTGCTGCGTCGCGGATCCATAGCTGCCGCCGCCGGACCCGACGCTGAACAACGACACGGGCGTACCCAGTGCACTGCCATCGCTGGCTGTCGACAACGGCAGAAACGTCGAGCAGCTGGCGGGGGGCGCGCTGCCGCCCAAGTTCGACACGCGCCACTGTTCCGTCAGGAAGGTATCGACGCGGATGCTGACGCGATCGAGCTGTGCGCGCAGCACGGCCAGGTCGCTGCGCTCACGCGAGGCAACCGATGCGGCCACGCCGGGATCGCCGCGCAGGGCCAGCTCGATCGCGTCGCGCAGGCTTAGGGGGCGCGCATGTTCTGCCTGGGGGGCGGTTCCCGCTGATTCAGGCTTCGTTGGCAGAGTGCCCTGGCTGACTGGGGCGGGGGAAAGTGCGCCCCCTGCTTGCGTCAGGCGGGCCGCATCGGCGCTGCGACCGTCGGGCTGCGTCTGCGGGTCTTGTCGTCGCGGCTCTGCGTTGGCGGTGCCTGCGGTGCTGACACAGGCCAGGACGAAGGCCGCGCCGCGAATCAGAAACGAAGACGGACAGGGACAAAATGCGGGCTTCAAGGTGCGACTCGCTCTTGGTTTTTTTCATCGACGACGATGCGGCCGTCACGAAAACGAATGATGCGCTCGGCATAGGCGGCGACCTGTGGTTCGTGCGTGACCAGGACCACGGTCATGCCGCTTTGGTGCAGCTCGCAGAACAGCTTCATGATCTGCGCGGTGGTCTCGGTGTCCAGCGCGCCCGTCGGTTCGTCGGCAAGGAGCATCACCGGGCGGGTGACGATGGCGCGTGCGATGGCGACGCGCTGCTGCTGACCGCCGGATAGCTGGTTGGGCAGGTGGTGCTTGCGCTCAGCCAGTCCGACGCGATCCAGGGCATCGACGGCTCGGCGCTGCCGTTCGTTTTTTCCCACGCGGGCATAGACCAGCGGGACTTCGACGTTACCGATGGCGCTGTGGCGGGCCAAAAGGTTGAAGGACTGAAAGACGAAGCCGATCTTCTCGTTGCGCAGCCGCGCAAGCTCGACATCGTCGAGTTCTTCGACGGGGACACCGTCCAGGCGATAGCCGCCGCTACTTGGCCGGTCGAGGGTGCCGATGATGTTCATCAGCGTCGACTTGCCCGATCCGCTTTGCCCCATGATGGCGACCATCTCGCCGCGCTCGACCTTGACCGAGACCCCACGCAGGGCGTGCACCTCGACGTCGCCGGTCTGGTAGACCTTGCTTAAGTTTTCGATGTCGATAACGGGAGGAGCATCCATGGAGGTACACGCAAGGTTCGCGGCGATTTGGCCGCGTGGGCGAGGTTAGCGACGGTAGACGATGGCTCGCCGAATGTGTAGAGCGCAAAACAACACGGGCTGTCACTTTATTCCGCGCAATTCCGCATTGCCAGCCGGCCACGATGGCATACTGCGCCGTCGTCGCGGGCGCTTGTTTTTTGCGCTGCGCCGCGGCCTGTAAGGATGCGAGACATGGTGAACACAACATCCCAAAGCCTGGCTGCTGCCGATGTCGCGGCGGTCGGCACTGCAGCCAGAAGTGGTGGTTCCGGGGGCTCGTGGCCTCCTGCCTTGGATGATCTTCCGGCACCCCTGCGGGACCGACTGGCCCGCGTACGTCTTTTGTGCCTGGATGTCGACGGAGTGATGTCCGATGGGCACCTGTATTTCCTGGGTGAAGACGAACAAGGACCGCGCTGGGGCATGCGCTTCGCGGTGCGCGATGGCGTCGGTATCAAAAGGCTGCAGGCCGCCGGAATCGAAGTGGCGATCCTTTCGGAAGGGGCGCTGCCCGGTTCGCAGGCGCGCGCGCGATCGCTGGGGGTGCGGCACGCCTTTTTTGGTCTGAAGGACAAGCTGGCGCGCTTTGCGACGCTGTGTCAGGAACTGGGCCTGGCGGCGGATCAGGCCGCCTTCGTCGGGGACGAGCTTTCAGACCTGCCGCTTCTGCGCGCCGTCGGCTTTGCCGCGACGGTGCCCGAGGCTGTGAGCGACATGCACCGGGCCGTGCACTACATCACGCAGCGCCCCGGCGGATCGGGGGCCGTTCGCGAGGTGTGTGAGCTGATCCTGGCTGCCCGTCGTGGCGCTGCCAGCGGCGCGGCATAGCCGTACAGCCCACGATTCCCGCACGCCGGCGTGTCTGCGACCGCAAGCCAGCCGGTCCATACGCTGACTAGCGACTGCGACGGGGGCTGGCCAGGCGCTCGCCGGATCCGCGGGCCGACCAAGAGCCCTTGGGGGCAGGGTGCTGGCTGACGTCGAGGATCGCGGCGGCGAAAGCCTCGGCAGCGGCCTCGCAGGACGGCAGGTCGCCACCCAGGTACGCACCGCCGAAGTTGGTCTCTGTAGGCGGACCGAAGAAGCGCAGCAGACGGACGCCACCGGTCTTCAGAGCTGCATCCAGCCCCACCATGGCTTCGACGGGCGGAGCGATCAGGTAGGCCATCGGCTCGCCAGGTGAGATGCCCGCTTGTTGCGACAAGTAGCGACCGGTGGCGCGCACAACGTGTGGGAAGAACGCGATGGGCTCGCCTTTTGCTGCGCCGGTGCTGCGCGTCTCGGCGGCATAGAACCAGGCTTCGTCTAAAAGACAG
>JAYRFD010001420.1:0-3547 GCA_041908565.1 Polyangia bacterium
CAGGAAGGCGTCCCGGCGCGCAAGGAACGCATCCGACAGCGCAGGAAGGCGTCCCGGCGCGCAAGGAAGGCATCCGAGGGCGCAGGAAGGCATCCGACGGCGCAGGAAGGCATCCCGGCGCGCAAGGAAGGCATCCGACGGCGCAGGAAGGCGTCCCGGCGCGCAAGGAAGGCGTCCCGGAGGGTGCGGAGCTGAGCCGGCGTGAGGCCGCGAGCATGCCGACAGAGGTCGGCGTCGTCGCAGCAGGCCCATGCAGGTTGGTGGATGGGAACTAGCTGCGACCGTGCCAGCCCTGCAGGATGTGGATGTAGTTGGCGCGCTCGTAGGCGCCAGGGTCGGGACAGCGCGACAGGTCCATGCTGCCGCGCAGCTGATCGATCGACTCGTACTCGTGCGCTTCCAGCCAGGTCGACACGCCGTGCAGGACCGTGCGCAGATGATCCGGTCCGTGCTGCAGCAGCGCCGACACCATCTGCACCGCGTGCGCGCCCGCCATCATCGCTTTGATCGCATCGCTGCTGCTGTGCACGCCGCCACTGCAGGCAAGCGACAGCCGATCGCCCAGCTGCGGCGATGCGATGGCCAGAAAGCGCAGACGCAGCAACAGCTCGGACGGATGCGACAGGTGCAGCTGACGCGACATGGCCAGGTTTTCGATGTCGATGTCGGGCTGATAGAAGCGATTGAACAGGATGGCGCCGGCGGCCCCCGCATCGGCCAACGCGACCAAGAAGTGCGGCAGCGCGGTGTAAAGCGGCGACAGCTTCACGGCGACGGGAATGTGCAGCTCTTCGGTCACCGTGCGCACCATCGTCAGCTGCTCGGCTTCCAGCTTTTCGGCGCTCCATTCGGCGTCTGTGCTGAGGTTGTACAGGTTCAGTTCCAGCGCGCTGGCCCCGGCCTGCTGCAGCAGGCGCGCATAGTGCAGCCAGCCGCCGGCCGTCGTGCCGTTTAGCGATGCGATGACCGGCACGTTCACGGCGGCGCGAGCCCGCTGCAGGTGTTCCAGATACGCCTCGACCGAAAGCGCAAACACGTGCGTGTCGGGGAAGTAGCTGGCTGCTTCGACATAGCTGTTGCTGGGGCCGTGCAGGTGTCGCTGCGCGGCCAGCTGTTCCAGCGCGATCTGCTCTTCAAACAGCGAGTGCAGCACGATCGCCGAAGAGCCGGCGTCGTCCAGCTTGCGGCTGCTGTCCAGGTCGTGGGACAGCGGCGATGCGCCTGCCATCAGAGGATGCGCGAGCTGAAGGCCCAGATACTTGGTACTCAGGTTCATCGACTCTGCTCCGTGGTCTTGGAAGAGGCGTTCGCGTTTGCTTGCGGCGATGGGACATGCACGCCGGCCAGCTGCTGGTACACGGCCAAGCGGGCCTGTGCTGCCTCTTCCGCCTGCGCAAGCAGGCGCGCATAGCGGGCGGGATCTTTCAGCTCGACCATGCGGAAGCGCCCTTCGTTCTGCATGTATTCGCGCGCCCGCACCTTGCCGCCTGCCGTCGGGCCATCCAGGTGCAGCGGCGCTTCGCCAGCCGCGATGCGTCGCGGATCAAAGCGGAACAGCGGCCAGATTCCCGATTCCACCGCCAGCCGCTGCTGTTCCGCACCCTGCACCAGATCGTAGCCATGCGCGATGCAGTGGCTGTACGCGATGATCAGCGAGGGCCCGCGATAGCTTTCGGCTTCTTGGAACGCGCGCACGGTCTGCGCATCTTTGGCGCCGACGGCCACGCGCGCGACATAGACATTGCCGTAGGTCATGGCCAGAAGGCCCAGGTCCTTCTTGCCGATCTCTTTGCCGGCCGCGGCGAACTTGGCGGCAGCCCCCATCGGCGTCGCCTTGGACTGCTGACCTCCGGTGTTGCTGTACACCTCGGTATCCAGGACCAGCAGGTTGACGTCGGCGCCAGATGCCAGCACGTGATCCAGACCGCCATAGCCGATGTCGTACGCCCAGCCATCGCCGCCGACGATCCACACGCTCTTGCGCACCAGATAGTCGGCCAGAAGCTGCAGGGTCTGCACCGCGTTGGCCTGCGTCTGATCCGACGGACGCAGGCTGGCCAGGCGGCCCTTCAAGTGCAGCACACGCTCGCGCTGGGCTGCGATCTGGGCTTCATCGAGCTGCGCCGCGCCAAGCAGCGCCGTCACCAGATCATCGCCCAGCTGCGAGGCGAGTGCGGTCAATGCAGCGCTGGCTCGACCCGCCAGCTGATCGACGGCCAAGCGGAAGCCCAGACCAAACTCGGCGTTGTCTTCAAACAGCGAATTCGACCAGGCCGGGCCGCGCCCGTTTGCGTCTTGGCTCCACGGTGTCGTCGGCAGGTTGCCGCCATAGATCGACGAACAGCCGGTGGCATTGGCAATCAGCGCGCGGTCGCCGAACAGCTGCGAAAGTAGCTTCAGATAGGGCGTCTCGCCGCAGCCGGCACAGGCGCCGGAAAACTCGAACAGCGGCTTCAAAAGCTGCGAGCCTTTGACATCCAGGTGCAGGCCCAGCCGGCTTGGCTCGGGCAGTGACTCAAAGAACGCAAAGCGCGGACGCTCGGCCTCTTTCAGCGGAGCAGCGGGCGCCATGTCGATGGCCTTGTGCCGTGGGTTGCGCCGGTCCTTGGCGGGACAGAACGCAACGCACAAGCCGCAGCCCGTGCAGTCATCGGGCGCCACTTGCACGCGGTACTTCACCGCCGCCGATCCCGCCGCTTTGTAGTCGACGCAGACAAAGCCGTCCGGCGCATTCTGCAGCTGGGCGGCATCCAGCGTCGTCGTGCGGATGGCGGCATGCGGGCAGATCAGCGCGCACTTGTTGCACTGGATGCACACCGCGGGATCCCAGACCGGCATGTCCAGCGCCAGGCTGCGTCGTTCCCAGCGCGCGGTGCCCGTTGGCCAGGTGCCGTCGACCGGCAGCGCACTGACCGGCAAGCGGTCGCCATGTCCGGCGATCATCAGGGCGGTCACGCGCTGCACACAGTCGGGCGCCGCGCGCGGCACGGTCGGGGGTCGCGGTCGTCCCGCCTTGGCTGGGTCGGATCCAGGCGGTGGAATCTCGATCGCGCGCAGGTTTTCCAGCGTGCGATCGATGGCGGCCAGGTTGCGCCGCACGACCTCGCCACCGCGCTTGCCATAGCTCTTTTCGACGGCTTGCCGGATGCGGCCCAGCGCGACATCGCGCGGCAGCACACCGGACAAGGCAAAGAAACAGGTCTGCATCACGCTGCTGATGTAGCGGCCCAGACCGGCGTCCTCGGCCACGCGCTGGGCGTCGATGGCAAACAGGCGAGCGCCGCGCTCGCGCAGGATGCTCTGCACTTCGGCGGGCAGGCGCGTCCACACCTCGCCTTCGGGCCACGGCGCGTTCAGCAGGAAGGTGCCGCCGGGCTGCAAAAGCTCGACCATCTCGTAGCGATCCAGGAACTGCGGCTGATGGCAGGCGACAAAGCTGGCGCGACGGATGCGATACGCCGACCGGATGCGACGCGGACCGAAGCGCAGGTGCGACACGGTATAGCTGCCGGCCTTGCGCGAATCCAAGACGAAGTAGCCCTGGGCG
>JAYRFD010001421.1:0-3866 GCA_041908565.1 Polyangia bacterium
AATGGTCCAGACAGAAGGCGTCCAGATCCGCGATGTGGTGGCTTTCGTTACTTGACTCGCTGGCGTCGTCGTCGGCAGAAAAACGTGTCCCCGTGGGGCGGCCGCAGCCAACGCATGGGCCGCGCTGGGGTGGTTTATGAACGTAATGCTGGAAAGATATCAATGAACTATTAGAGCGATTATTGATGATGATAATCAGAAATAGATAATTAATTATTTGCGCAATATTGATTGACTGCGCGAGGCTCAATCGGGCAGGGGTCGCCCCTGCGTCTGCAGAAGGGGGCGCAGCAGGCGCTGCACGATGCCGCCGGGACGCAGCGCGGTGTAGCGCAGGACCAGCAAGGACAGCGGCAGGCCGACGACGTAGCTGAGCACGTGCTGCGGCGTGGTGGCGGGAATGTGTCCCAGCCCGCGCTCGATGTGATCGCCGACGCCCAAGGCATAGGCGACGCCGCGCACTGTCGCCGCACAGAAGGCGGCCGCGCCCAGGCCGACCCAAAAGACGCCGCCCAGGTACGTCAAGGTCAGCCCCAGCGTCGACGGAGGCGCTGGGCCCACGCGCTCGCCGGCCGGCAGCGCCGAAAAGGAAGCTCGCGCGAAGCGAGCCGCCAGCCAAAAGAACGGCGGCAGCAAGTACGCACCGTCGATGTACAGCGTCTTGGCGACGCCACTTTGCAGAAACGTCCACAGCGCTGGCAGCACACCACCGCCTTGCACCGTCGCGGCGCCGGGGGTCCAGGCCGGGCTGCCCGGCAACAGGTCGCGATCGTACAAGAAGCGGTCGTAGCCCAGGCCATCCCAGCCATACAGCAAGATGAAGAACATGCCGAAGTAACCGGCGATCCAGTTCAGCTGTGCGGCGTAGTTTTGCCCGCGCGCAAGCAGGCGCTGCCCGACCCAGAACCCCAGCATGCCCTGCGTGATGTTGGTGATGCCAAAGCCCAGGATCAGCCACTCGGACATCGCCGAAAAGTGGGGCGCAACCTGCATGGTTTCCCAGCTGGGATGGCGCAGCAGCAGCAGCATTCCCGTCGGAGCCCAGAACAGCGACAGAAAGATCAGCGTGGCGACATAGGACCCCGACTGCAGCGGTCGATCGCTTCGCGCCAAGGGCCGCCCAGCCGCGGCCGCTAGGCTTGCGCCCCAGCCATATCCCCAAAACACATCGACTTGCACCATGTGATCTCCTTGTTCGCCAGCGGTCGAGAATCCGCACGACGTTCGGCCGTTCGCGTTCCGAATTCAGCGTTCCGTGTTCAGCGTTCCGTGTTCCGTATTCATCGTTCCGCGTGCGGTGTTCGGCGTTGAGTTGCTTGCGCCATTCATCGGCCACGCAGCGTGGGGCGTCGTCGGGTCGGGGATCAGTCCGCAAGGGTCTGGGAGCGCGTCGACAGGGGCAGCGGGCTTTGGGCGGCGCTGAAGCGGTCGGCGATGCCGGGGAAGCGGTCGGCCAAGCGATAAAAGTCGGGATACACGACGCGAGACTTTCGCTTGTGCAGGGCGCGCAGGATGCGGCGGGCAAGCTCCTCGGGATCGCCGATGGGCATGCTGCGCGTCACGCGCGTGTCGGGGTACTGCGCGCGGGCGCCCGCTTCCAGCCGCGATCGCACGGGTCCGGGCAACACGGTCAGGACGTGGATGCCGGCTTCCGCCAGTTCAAGCTGCACGATGCGCGATGCCATGGCCAAGCCGGCCTTGGCCGCACCGTAATAGGCACAGCCGCGCAAGCCAATGCGTCCGGCCATGCTGCTGATGTTGACGATGCTGCCGCCGTCTTTGGGCATGCCAGCGACGGCAAGCTGCATCAGGCGCAGCGGGCTAATCAGATCGATCTGCAGCAGGCGGTCGGCCAATTCCCATGGGGTCTCGGCGAAGCGGCGCACATCCATGATGCCGGCGCAGTTGATCAACAGGTCGACGGGTCCAAACCTGGCGGTGGCGGCGGCGAACAGATCCGGGCAACCGGCGGGCTGCGCCAGATCCGCCCGCACTGCATGCGCGCGGTCGCCGAGCGTCTGGCAGAGCGGCTGCATGCCCGCGGTGTCGCAGTCGACCAGCGAAAACGAAAGCTGTGGCAGTTGCTGCGCAAGCTGGCGTGTCAGGGCTCCACCGATGGCGCCGCTGGCTCCGGTGACAAGCGCGTGCTGCGGTCGAAAGTCCGGCGATTTCGGCATGGCCACTGCGTACCACAAGCGCGGCGGCGCCGACGACCCGCAACGAACAGAGACGAGCAACAAGGAACGGCGACGAACAACAAGGAACGACTTGGATCTGGGGCGATCAGCGACGATAAAAATCCAGCACGGCGTCGCTCACACTTGCTAGCTGATCGGCGGACAGGTTGGCGTGGACGGGCAGGGCCAGGCAGTCGGCCGCGGCCGCTTCGGCCCGCGGCAGCGAGCCTTTGCGATAGCCAAGCTGCGACAGGCACGGCTGCAGGTGCAGAGGCTGCGGGTAGTAAAGCTCGGTCTCGATGTTGCGCGCGGTCAGGTGCGCACGCAGGGCATCGCGACGCGGCGCGCGAATCACATAGTGGTGGTACACGTGCATCGGCGCATCGTGCGGCGCCGCAGGCAGGCGCAGCGTTCCGTTCTGCTGCAGGGGTCCCAGCGCCTGCTGATACAAGGCTGCATGCCGTCGACGAGTCGCCTGCCAGGCGTCCAGGTGCGCAAGCTTCACGCGCAGAATCGCGGCCTGCAGTGGATCCAAGCGAAAGTTGCCGCCCCACAGCGAGTGAATGTATTTGGGGCGCGAGCCGTGCTGCCGCATGACGCGCAGCGCATCAGCCAGCCCTGTGTCATAGGTCACGACCGCTCCGCCATCGCCGGCCGCTCCCAGGTTTTTCGTCGGGAAAAAGCTCAGCGTGGCGCAGCGCGACTGCTTCGCCAGGCCGGGCACCAGGGTCTGCGCAGCGTCTTCGATGACGGGCAGTCCCGTCGCCACCAAGCGGTCGATGGCCATGCGCTGACCAAACAGGTGCACGGGCAGAAGTGCCACCGTCCGGTCGCTGACCTTGCCCAGCATGTCGTCGACATCGGCGTTGAAGCCATCGGCTTCCAGATCAGCGAAGACTGGGCGCAGACCCAGGCGAATGGCGGTCTCGGGCGTTGCGAAGAAGCTAAACGCTGTGGTTACCACTTCGCCCCCGACGATGCGCGCCGGATCGGTCAGGGCGAGGCCGCCGCGATCACCGACGCCACAGCCCAGGCCCAGATCCAGCGCCATGGCGGCCGACAGCAGCGCATCGCTGCCCGATGAAACGGCGATGACATGCGGCCCCGCTGGCTGATCCGTCGATCCCCCCGACGGAAAATCCGGGCCGGCGCCGCGCAAGTACGCGGATAGCTCGCTTTCAAACGCATCGACTTCAGGGCCCAGGACATAGCGGCCGCTTTCCAGCACGCGCCCCACCGCAGCGTCGATGGCTGGCTTCAGATCGGCATATTGCGCGGCCAGATCAACCAAGGGGACACGGGCAAAAGCGCCGGCTGCGGACGACGACGCGCCAGCGGACGGGGACGAGGACGGGGCCATGGGCCGCGCAGTATATGCAGACTTTACGCGCACCGGATGCCCCAGATATCCTCGGCTGCGATGCGAATGGGCATGGGTGCTTCTGGATGGCTTGGCGGCTGGGCGTGTTTTTTTTGTGCCGGCGTGAGCCTGGCTGGCTGTGATGCGGCCCGGCCCGAGCTAGCGACGACCGTGCAGAGCGTCGCCAGTGCCGAAGGCGCCGCGCTTGAGCGCGCGATGCATGGCGTGCTGTCGGCAGGATCGGCCACGCTGCCGTTTATCGAAGCCGCGCTGCACCGCGGTCCCGACAGCGAGCGCTTCAACTTGGTCGTCGCGCTGCGGCGCTTGGC
>JAYRFD010001422.1:0-4147 GCA_041908565.1 Polyangia bacterium
AAATCGATCGCAGGGGGCGGCGCGGGCGGTGCTGCGGGGGCGGGCCGGCCACGATCGAAGGCGTCGCGATCGGTGGCAGCGGCTGGAACAGGCCCATCGGCCCGATGCGCTGAAACGGGCCGATCGCGCAGATCGGATGGCAGGGGGGCGGAAGCAAGCGACGGGTTCATTCGTGCGTTCTCCGATAGGGCCGAGCCTGCGAGCGGGCTCGCAGGACGAGGGCAAAAGACAGGGCATAGGCCGCAGCCACGATCGCGCCGACGTGCAGGGCGGATGCCGGCGGTCCGGATGACGAAGGCGCAGGCGCAGGCGATGGATGAAACACGCTGCCAAGCACAGCGACGGCCAGGCCCAAAAGCAGGACGGCCAAGCCACGGCCCAACAAGCGACGCCAAAGCGGGCGGTGCCAAGGCGGGTGGATCATCGACGGTGGGTACGCAGCCCCCGCGGTCGGGACGCGGCCTGCGGGCAGCCTTTCGCGCGCCCATGCCGTCGCTGCATAGACCACGGCGGCCGTCGGTGCGGCGGCGACGATGGCTGCCCACAGCAGGCCGCCTGCGTGAATCAACAAGGTGGCTGCGATGCAGAACAGCAGCAGAGCGGTCAGCGCCGTCTGGGGCAGCAGGCTGCGTCCGTCTAGCTGCGCGAATCGTCGCGGCACGCTGCCCATCCCCGCCAGCGCCGCCATCAGACGCGACAAGGCCAAAAGAGCGCCATTGAACGACGTGTACGAAGCCAAAAGGGACAGCAGCGTGATCAAGAGCACGGCCGGTCCACCGGCGGCTTGTTGCGCCAAGTGAAGCTGCGGCAGCGTCGACTGCGACGACAAAGACGGCAGATCGCTGCAGGCCAAGCCCAGGGCCAGCAGGGCATAGAACGCGGTCAGGACCAGCGCGCTGCCTTGCAGTGCGAACCGCAGCGTGCGCGTCGGCACGGGGCTGGTTTGACTGGTGACAAGCTCGACCCCCATGAACAGAAAAAGCGACTGGGCTACGGCGGTTGCGAAGCCGTCCAGCGTGGGTGCAGGGGCGGAAAGACGCGCGATCAGCTGACCGCCAAGCAGGCCCTGCGCAAGCGCGGTCAGGGCGCAGGCGCCCAAGCCCAGAAGCAGTGCCCAGGTGCACAGCGCCTGCAAGCGCAGACTTAGCTGGACACCCCGACGACACAGAAGCCACGTGCCGATGACAAAGCCGATGGCGCAGCAGAGCGACGGCACGGGCAGAATGCGCGACAGCAGCAGGCCGACGATGCTGGCCTCGGCACCGACCAGAAACAGGCTTAGCAGCAGGTAGGGCAGGGCGACGATCAGCGCGGCATCACGACCCAGGCCGCGGCCCAGATAGGCCAGCAGTCCGGCGCTGCTGGGGATGTGCTCGGCAAGCTGCGCGAAGCAGCGGGCCAGGGCGAAGGCGATGGCGCCGCCGCACGCGATGGCCAGGGCGGCCCACAGACCTTGGGCCTGCTGCGTGATGACGACGATTCCGCTGGCGCAGACGGCCGCGATGGCGGTACCGCACCCCGACGCCAACAGAGCCGCTCTGCTGATTGGCGCCGCTGCGGAAGATTCGGCCGACGCTGAAGGCACAGACGCTGTCGAACCGACGGCGGCTGCGCGAAGGCCGGCTGCCGCTGCCGCGCCCGATCGACGCGATGCCATGGGCAGCGCTGTCATGCCTTCGGATCCATCGCTGGCTGCCGCAGCGAAAGCGTGCTGACGATGTAGTCCAGGCGCAAGAAATCGGGCTCGGGGCCCTGCACGATCAGGTCGCCAAACAGGTATGGCTCGCTGGGGGTCTGACGCAGAAGCAGGATGTCGCGCAGCAGCGCGCGGTGGCCGCGAATCAGCACGTCGCAGGGCGGCAGGGGAAGCGGATCCGCTGGACAGTCCGGCGGACGCCCCGACGGAGGGTCGAGGCTGGCAATCGCGGCGATGCGGCCGTCGAGAAGCTGCAGCGTGGTGCCCTGCGGTACATCGTCGGCCAGCAGGGTCAGGCGCAGGTTCCAGCCGCGCTGTTCGGCCAGCAGATCGACCTGGCGATGATAGCGATCGGCCAGCCAGTGGGCGGCCTGCGACAAGCCCAGATCGTCGAGGGGGGCAGTTGGACAGGATGGGTTCATGCGGCTCGCTCGTGTTGGGGGTGGGCAGGCACGGCAGCGGTCCGGGGCGGATCGACAAGCGGCGCCAAGCGGAAGCCGTGTCGGAGGGCCAGATGCGCGACGTGCTGGGCATCGGAAAGGGGGATGTGGTCGCCGATGCCCAGGTCGCGTCGTTCGTCGCTGAGAGCCAGGATCAGCGTCTCGCTAAGGCAGGCCAGCTGAACGCCGGTGGGCAGGCCGACGATGTTGCCGCGGCCGAAGCGCAGGCTGGGGTCGGGCAGCGCCACCAGACCGCCGTCGCAGATCCGCACATCGCTGCGCCGCCGTACCGCTGGGCTGACATCGAAGGGCCGCGCCACATCGCACAGGATGCTGCCGGGGGCGACGTGGCGATCGTCGATGATTGGCCGCCCGGCGCCGCTGGCCGACACGATCAGCGGACAGCTGCGCAGGACATCCAATGTGTCGGTTACTTCGACGATGCAGTCGCCCATCGCAGCATCGGGCGAATCGATCGGGGAACTGCGAGCGCCCGTCGGTCTGTGCCGGCGTCGGGTCGCGGCTTGGCTTCGCAGATCGTCGGCCAGGTCGCAAAGTGGCTGCAGGTTGCTCTGCGGGTTGCCGACCAGGACAAGCTGTTGCGCGCCTTGCTCAACCAGCAGACGCGCGCACAGCGCCCCGACCGAGCCGCGGGCTCCGACGACGGCGATGCGCTGCTGGGGAAGCGGACGATCGGCCTGCCGCGCCAGCTGAGCAATCGCTTCAATCGCCATCACGGCGGTCAGGCTGTTGCCGGTGGTGATCGTCGGGCCGCGTCCACAGACATCCAGCCCGCGACGGGAATACGGTGTCGTGAAGCCTCCCAGACCGACGACTTGGGCCCCCAGGCTGGCGGCCAGAGCAACGGCCTGCTGGATTTCCGCTGCGACGCGCCGACGGCCCGCCCGCAGCATCTGCGCCGGCAGCATGGGCACCACGACAAGAAAGCCATCGACCTCGTCACCGGTTCGCGATCGGACGCGCGGTGCGCGCAAGACGGTGCCCGCCGGCAGAGCCGACAGAGCGTGGGAATACGCGGCAAGCTCTTGTCGATTCAGCGAGGCCAGGCCGGGGTCGCTGGATCGCAGATCATCCAGGCTGCCGGGGTGGATCAGAAAGGCATACGTGCGTCGGGTCGGCTGGCGCGGTCGTCGTCGAGGGGCCGTCGGCAGATGCAGCGGCTTGGCCACCTGCGCAGAACCGTCGAGCATCCGGTCGCCATGCGTCGCTTCACGCGTACTGCCCATGGCTCGCGCGAAGGCGGCGCTGTCGCAGCGATCGAGGATGGCCAGAGCGGACTCAAGCCCATCACACAGCTGATTCAGCTGTGGACGATCGATGATCAGCGGAGGCGCAATGCGCAGCGTGTGTTGGCTGCCCAGCGACGGCAAAAGCAGGACTCCGGCCTGTTCCGCCAGCAGGGCAGCGAAGGCATAGGCCAGCAGCCCTTGGCCGTGCAGGTAGTTCAGCAGAAAGCCACTGTCGCGTCGCGGGGGGCGCAGATCGATCGCCGCCAACAGACCGCGTCCGCGCACCGCCGACACGCAGCGGGGGAAGCGCTGCGGCAGCTGCTGCAGACGTTCTTGCAGGGACTCGCCAAGGCGGGCCGCGTGGGCGATCAGACCGCCGTCTTCCGTCGGTGGGATCGGCGATGTCTGCAGCAGCGCCGCTTCCGTACAGCCCAGAAGCCGGGCCAGCACGGTCAAGGCCACGCGACTAGCCAGGTTGTGGTTGGCAAACGTCGACGCGTGGTGCAGGGCAAAGTCGGGATGAAAGAACCCCTCGCGAAACAGGCAGGCCGACAACGGAAACAGCCCGCCGCCCAGCGCCTTGGCCAGCAGCAGCACATCGGGCGTGACTGAGTCGTGCTGGCTGGCCAAAAGCGCTCCCGTGCGACCGAGTCCCGTCTGAATTTCATCCAGGAACAAGGCGATGCCCTGTCGCGAGCACAGGTCGCGCACCGCCGGCAGGTAACCCGACGGGGCGGGGATGACGCCGCGTTCGCCTTGGA
>JAYRFD010001423.1:0-2738 GCA_041908565.1 Polyangia bacterium
CTGATCGAAGGGCTGCGCGCCGCCACCGAGACCCCCACGCCCGTCGCTGCCACTGGAGCATCGCGTCCATGATCCAGCGACCGCCCAGCCACAGGTCGATGCCGATTCGCGACCGGACATCCACAGCAACCAGCAGGCTCTGCAGCTGGTGGCTTTGGATCGCCGGTCGTCGTCCGTTCACATCGCGGTCGCTGACAAGCCTGTGGCCCTTGCTGTTCTTCGTCGTGCTCAGCTGTTCTGCCAGCTGTTCTGGCAGCGCCGACAGCAGCGATGTCCCACGGACCGATCAGATCCAGCCCTATGCCGGATCGTGGCAGTTCCGCTATGGCGACTCGCCCCGCCTGGCCGATGGCAGTCTGGCCTGGGCCCGCGATACCGACGAAAGCCCCGACTGGTCCACTACCGTTCGCATACACAACCCGCCCGGTCGCACGGAACGACAAGACCTGTGGCTGCGCACGCGGCTTGTGGGGCCCGCGCTGCCCGACACCACGCTGTTTCTGCACGAAGTCGATCAGTGTATGGAGGCCTTCCTCGACGGAAAATCCATCGCGCGCTTCGGCCCCATGGAAGGCGACGCGCGGCGCTTCATCGCCAAGCGTCCGCTGTTTCTGCCGCTGGGACAGCTCCCGCAAGGCCACCTGCTGACGCTGCACTTCCGATCGGTTTATTCTGATATTGGGCTGCTGCGCTCTCCACTTTGGGGCGGCCAGGCCGAGCTATTTGCCGACGCGATGAAGCGCGGCCTGCCGTTCTTGGTCGTCGGCTGCACCGCGTTTGCGCTGTCGCTGGGCGTCCTGGGCCTGTTTCTGCTGCAGCGGCGTGAACGTTTGTATCTGCTGTATGCGCTGCAGTGCTTCTGCATCGGCTCGTATCTGTTCAGTCGATCGCTGTCGCGCGCGTACATCTTCGATCATCCGGCGCTGTGGCGACTGATCCTGGTCGCATCGTTCTGCTTGATCAGCGCGACCATGTGCGCCTTCGTCGCGCAGCTGTATTCCGGCGGCTGGTCACGCTTCATGCGCGGGCTTGGCCTGGCCAACGCCGTGCTGTTCTGCGTCGGCATGCTGGGCACCTTAAGCGGCGTCATTCACCTGGAGCTGTTTCTAAAAGCCTCGCTGCTTTTCTGGCTGCCCTTTGCGATCGCGATTGCGGCCGTCGCGGTCCACGGACTTCTGGGTCGCAACGCCGATGCGCGCATCTTGGCCTTGGGCTTGATCGGCACCAGCATTCTGGCCATTCCCCAGGTCCTGGGCGCCCTGCACTTCGTGTCATTTTCCGTCGACGTTCGGGCGATGGCAGGCGTCGTGTTCATCGGATCGATGGGCGCCATCTTGATCCGCCGCTATCGCGCGTTCGTGAAGCGTCTGGCCGACTATTCCGCCGCGCTGAGCATGAGCCTGTCCGCCAGTCAGCACAGCGGTCCAGAAGAGCACGCCGACAACATGCTGCAGGCGCTGCAGCGCTTGCTGCAGGCAGAGCGCGCCTTTCTGTTTCAGTGTGACGAGACCGGCGATCAGCTGCGCATGCTGGCGGCCCGTGGCGCCAAGGGACCGCTGGCCGACCTGCCGATCGATCGGGCCGGCTGCGACCTGCCGACGCTGGATGCGTCGCTGAAGCGGCGACGACCCGCCATGCGACAGCGCCTGCGCAAAGAGCCCGCCGATCCCAAAGGCCCGCGGCGAAGTCAAAGCGTCATGGCGGCTCCGCTTTTGGTGCAGGGGCGACTGCTGGGCGTGGTGTACCTGGAATCGTCGGCCAACCGCGGCGAGTTTCAAAGCGACGACCTTGAGATCCTGATCGAGCTTGGCAACCAAGTGGCGCTGACGTTGTCGGCCACGCGCGCCGATGATCTGGAAGAGCAGAGCATCCACACGCGCAAGAAGCTGGACGCCCAGCGCAGCCTGCTGGCCGCCGCCACACGCCTGGCCCGCGGCGAGCTACACACCCGCGTTCACGTCGACGAAAAGCACGAGCTTGCGCCCTTGGCCCGCGCCGTCGAGACGATGCGGCGCGATCTTCTGGCGAAGCTGCACGATCTGCAGTCCACCCACGCGGCCGAGCAGCAGCTAAACCGCGATCTGCGCCATCAGCTTGAGCGACGCTTGCAGCGCGTGGTGCGCCACAGCGTGGTCTCTGAGGTCGCGCGTGAAGACTCGGCGCCGCTGCGCAGCGATACCGGGGTTCGAGCGCGGCAGACGCCTGTGCTTGCCCCGGATGCTCCGCTGGGACGGAACTACCGCGTTGTGGCCCTGCTGGAAGAACGGCAGGGCAGTCGTCTGTATGACGTGCTGCGCAGCGCCGATCAGCAGCACTTTGTCGCCCACGTGCTGTCCAGTGCCGCGCATCCCGCGCTGCTGGCTCGCTTCGCGCGCGAAGCCAAGATCCTGACCGTCTTGCACGACCCACACCTGGCCCGCGTCATCGACATCGATCAGGCTCCCGATGGCGCTGCCTTTTTGATCAGCGACCTGCACAAAAGCCAGCCGCTTCACCAGCGTCGGGACCTGTACGGCAGCCCGGGGATCGCGCTGCGCGTCGTCGCACAGCTTGCGGCGGGCCTGCACGTCCTGCATCGGCACGGCATCGTCCATCGCAGCCTGTGGCCCAGCGCGGTTCGCATCAGCAGCGGTCCGCACGCGCTGCATGTGCAGCTGATCGATCTGGGCCTGGCTGCCGTTGTCTCCACAACCGATCCCCAGCTTCGCGAGCTAATGGCTCCTGCCGCCGCAGCGGCC
>JAYRFD010001424.1:0-2549 GCA_041908565.1 Polyangia bacterium
CCGCTCGAAATCAACCTGCCCATCGTCGGCCAGGATGCCTTTGTAGTCGTCGCAGGTCAGGCGAAGAATGTGCGGCTGCACGCCCACCGACTTCGCTTGCTTGACCAAGGTCACCAGCTCGTTTTCGGTGTTCTGCGGTCGCTCTGTGGTCTTTTCCACTTTGGCGACGGCGGTCGTCTCTTGCTTGCCGCAGTTTCCGTCGGTGATCCAGGTCTCAAGGACGATGTCCGAAGCGCGCGGCGACAGGACGCCAAAGAGCTCGCCACTGAAGCGCCGCAGCGACGACACGGGCGCGCCCTTTTTGGCCGTCGCGTTGGTCTGGTGGTACTCGCCAAACGCGACGACGCGCAGACCGGTCTCTTTTTCCGCGCGGGCCAGCACTGCGCTTAGCGCATCGGCCGGTGTGCTGTGCAAGCTGAGATCCAGCGCCGCAGGGGTCGGGGCTGTCGGAGCCGTCGGGGCCGTCGCTGCCTTGGCCGGTGGAGTTGCAGTTTGACCCGCTGCCCATGCCGTCGCGGCCCAGGGACGACCCAGCAGAATCAGCAACAGCGCCCCGCAGCCCGATCGCCCGATCCACTTGCGCACCGCTTGCCCAGCCATGCCCTTGCCCCCTTGCCGATCTGCCGGATAGACGACCGCCAACTACCGCAGGTACGAGCGCTTCACCAAGTTCAGGAAGTCGTTGTGGAACGTGTCCATCTCGTTGGTGAGCACTTTGATTTTGCGCGCGAAGTAGTTGTACGCCATGACGGCGGGAATGGCGGCGACCAGACCGATGGCCGTCGCGATCAGCGCTTCCGCAATACCCGGGGCCACCGTCGCCAGGTTGGCCGAACCCTTGGCTCCGATGTTGCGGAAGGCGTCCATGATGCCCCAGACCGTTCCGAACAGGCCGACGAAGGGCGCCGAAGAACCGACGGTGGCAAGCAAGGGCGTCAGGTTTTCCAGCACCGTCTGTTCGGCGATCGCACTGCGACGTAGGGCGCGTTCGATGTTTTCCAGCCCACCTTCATCGGCTCCTTCGGGCGCGGCGCCTTCTTCGTCGCTGGCGTCCTTGTTGCTGCGCTTGCTCAGGCGCTTCAGCTCAAGGTAGCCGGCGCGAAACATGGCAGCGACGGGCGATCGGTGCAGCGTGCGCGCCTGTTCATGCAGCGCTTCCAGCTTCTTGTTCTGGTAGAAAGCGTCCAAGAACGCGTCGGTCTCGCGAGCGGCGCGCGTCAGCTGGAAGACCTTGTAGCCGATGACAAACGTCGTCACGACGAAGAAGGCGATCAGCAAGAACAGCACGAACAAGACAACGCCGCCCGACGACAGGACCAGCTGGAACAGATCCATCTCTTTGCCGGTAGCGGGACCGCTGGCAAGAAGATGGGGCGAGGCCAGCGACGTCACGACAACCGAGGTCGGAGAGCCGGAAGCAGACGACAAAAGCAGGGAAGGGGGCATGGTCACGGTGGCAAGGACCCTGGAAAAAGGATGAGAACCAAAGTAGTCTGCGGACCCCCCTGCTGACAACCGAGATAAGGTTGTGAAGCGATCTCGCGCCTGTGTACGTCGCTGGCGTTGATTCCTCGCCGGGGCCTTCTGACCCGCGATCTGGACTTGCACCATGTCTTCTTCGATTTCCCTGCGCTCGCTGCTGGGCACCATTGCCAAGGCACTTCGCGGCAGCCACGCCGACTACACAACCGGGCCCTTGACCGAGGCCATCATCCTTCTGGCCGTGCCCATGGTCGTCGAGATGTTGATGGAGTCGCTGTTTGCGATCGTCGACATTTACTGGGTGTCGCGCTTGGGCAAGCATGCGGTTGCCACCGTCGGCCTGACCGAGTCCCTGATCGCCGTCGTCGAGACCGTGGCCATGGGCCTATCGATCGGCGTCACGGCGATGGTGTCGCGACGCATCGGAGAAAAGGATCCCGAACAGGCGGCGCGGGCCGCCGTGCAAGGCATCGCCCTGGGGACGATCCTGGCCGGACTGATCGGTGTCCTGGGCTTCCTAAATGCAGAGTGGCTGCTGCGCATGATGGGCGCCGATCCGCAGGTCATTCAGACGGGCGCCGGCTTTACACGCCTGATGCTGGCTGGCTCTGGCAGCTTGGTTCTGCTGTTCATCATCAACGCCGCGTTCCGAGGCGCAGGCGATGCGACGGTGGCCATGCGCACGCTGATCTTTGCCAACAGCTTGAACATGCTGCTGGGCCCCTGCCTGATCTTTGGCGTGGGCCCATTCCCGGCGATGGGCGTGCAGGGGGCGGCGCTGGCGACGACCATCGGGCGCAGCCTGGGCGTGATCTACCAGCTATATCGGTTGGCGCAGCCGGGAGGCCATCTGTGCGTGCAGGCGCGGCACGTGCAAGTCGATCTGTCGCTGATTCGTCGCCTGCTTTCGCTGTCGAGCGCCGGCATCCTGCAGCACTTTGTGTCGACCGCCAGCTGGGTTGGAACCATCCGCTTGATGTCTAGCTTTGGTGCTGTCGCCGTCGCTGGTTACACCATCGGCATCCGTGTCATCATCTTCGGCCTTTTGCCGTGCTGGGGCATCGCCA
>JAYRFD010001425.1:0-2135 GCA_041908565.1 Polyangia bacterium
CCGTGGCGCCGATCTGCGCGCCCTGCGCCTGGTAGATCATCACCAGATCGCCCGCGGCGACATTCAGTGCGGCCAGATCCTCGGGCGTCACCGAAACGGACGTGGCGCCTTGGGTCACATCTGCGGCCAGCGCAGCGTAGGTGTTGACGATGCGGGTCGTACCCGCCGCCACGTCCAGGTTGCCGAGGGCGCTGACCCCCTGCTGTGTGCTGGCCGTGTCGTGAAGGTCCGCCATCTCTTGCGCGGAACAGCCAAAGGCCATCGTGCCGCCCAGAAGCAGCGTCAGGGTCGGTACGCGATATCGATTTGCAGAAGGAATGCGGATCATGGGGCTCTCTTCCCGTTACTGCAGGGACACCATGGCGGTGATGTTGTCGGCGTAGCCGTCGTTGTAGACGCCCGCGCGACGTGTCGCGGTCATCTGAACTTGAAGACCGCATGTGCCCGGCGGCAGCGGCGTCGATGCCTGTTGCATGATCAGCCCGCTGACGTTGCCGCGGTCGGCCGCCAGCACCGGACCCATGGAGACCTGACTGGTGACGGACGTACCCTGCTTGATGCCGAACTGCACGACGATGTTGTCGTCTTGCGACGCGTATCCGCCCAGGTAGCCCGAGACCTTCAGCACCGCTTTGCCCTTGTCGATGAGCTTGGCGCACTTGGCCAAGTCGACCGTCGCGCTGGCGCTGGACTGTGCGCTGACGCCGCCCAGAAAGAAGTTGCTGCCGCGCATCGCGGGGCCGGGGTCGCTGGCCGCCAGGTTGCCGCCGCCATAGACATCGACAGCGAAGGCGGGGCTGAAGGTCCATCCGGGGGCGCTACTGCCGGGCATGCCGCTTTCGGCATCGCCGTTGAACAGCAGGTTGGTGTCCAGGGGACAGGCCGAACAGAGGCCCGCCGCACATTGGCCATTGTCGCAGTCTCCGTTCGCTTGACATGCGGCGTCGATGCCGCAACGTCCGCACGAGCCGCCGCAGTCGACATCGGTCTCGGTGCCATTCCTTACGCCATCTGTGCACGAGGTCGGCACGGGGGCGAACTTGGCGCTTGCCTTGGCGTCGGCGGCCAGCGTGAACCAGCAGCGCGGGTTGTTGGCAGGGCACAGCGCGCCGGTGTATTCGACGAAGGTCGCATCGAAACCCACGGCTTTGGCGTTGGCCTGCGGTTGTGCGTGCAGACCGACGACGGTGCCGAGGGGAAAGGTGGCGGTGCAGGTGCTGCCACAGGTGATGCCGGCGGGATCGGACACGATTGTGCCGGGGCCGTCGACGGTGACCGTAAGGCTTACGGTGGGGAGTTCATCCGTGCAGGCGGAGAGCACACCCACGCACAGAAGGGACAACAAAGGCCTCGCAGAGAGGCGCAGGGATCGGCGCATGATCAGTACGGGCCGCGAACCCAGCGCAAGTCGCAAAAAAAGTAATTAGGATTTCTATTTTATTGAATCCTACTACGGCGTGGTCCACCCACTCGTGCGTCCATGGGGGGCGCCAGCGGCCCTGCTCAATCGTCGCGCGCCATCTCCGCGGGCGGCAGATCGCTCGCCGTGACCCGTTTGAGCAGGCTGGTCAGGTTCAGGCTGAGCTGGCTGCGAACCAGATCCAGGATCTGCGAGAAGCTGTGCGCGTGGTTGGGGGCGGCCAGCAGGAAGCGCTTGCGCGTCTGATTGGCCAGCCGCTGCCGTGCCTGTGCGATCCAGCGGGCCGCGGTGGCGCGATGGACGTGATAGAGCGTTCCGATTTGGTCGATGCTGAGCCCGGCCAGGAAGTGATAGCGCAGCAGATTGCGCTCTCGGCTGGTCAGCGCCCCGACAGCTTCGCGAAACGCGCTCTCGAAGATCACTTTCATCTCGCCGGTCAGGAGCGCCAGCTCGGGGCTCCTATTTTCTTCCGACAGAAGAGCGGCGGGCACCTGCACAAGTGCGACCTCCTGTCGCTCGCGCTTGTGCAGCTTCCCGGCGTGATGCACGGCGCAAGCACAAAGCCAGCCTTTCAGGTCGCCGCGCCCCGCGTAGCCGCGTCGGATCAGCAGGGCATCCTGCGGCGCATTCTGTCTTTCCAATAAATGGTTGTACAGCCCCTGGATGATGTCTGGAATCAGCGAATCTGGAGTCACCACGCGATGCAGGGTGCGAC
>JAYRFD010001426.1:0-5561 GCA_041908565.1 Polyangia bacterium
AGGATGGCCAGCACCAGATCGCCCTTGTTCTTGAAGTACAGGTAGATCGTCCCATCGGCCACCCGCGCTCGCTTGGCGATGTCGCGCACCGTGGCCTGATGAAAGCCTCGGCTGGCGAAGACATGCACGGCCGCATCCAGGATCTGGCTGCGACGGGCATCGACGCGCTGATCGCGCACTGGATCACGACGGCGGCGGCGAGAACTGGCGGCAGGAGGCTGGCTGGCTGGCATTTCTGAATGATGATTCATCAAACTGAATGGTCATTCAACAAAATCGCCCAAGCGGTCGAAAGCAGGAAAGTTCTGCGGGCCGCGCTTGGCTTGATACAGTGCGCGTCCATGAAGCGAATCGCGAAGATCGTCGGCGTGTTGTTGCTGGGGGTGCTGGGGCTTCTGGCAGCTTTCTTGATTGCCACCTGGGCGCCGGATCAGCCGGTGTCTGCTTTGGCGCCTCGCTGGGCGGGGCCGCCGTCGAAGTTCCTGCCGCTGTCTGGCATGCAGGTGCACCTGCGCGATGAAGGGCAGATGGGCGATCCGGTTCCGATCGTCTTGATCCACGGCACGTCGTCCAGCCTGCACACCTGGGACGGCTGGGTCGCTGCGCTGAAAGACACGCGGCGCATCATTCGCTTCGATCTGCCGGGCTTTGCGCTGACCGGGCCCAGCGATGATCACGACTACTCGATCGATGCCTACGTGCGCTTCGTGATCGGTGTGCTGGACGCCCTGAACGTCAAGCGCGTGGTGATCGCTGGTAACTCGCTGGGCGGCTTTGTCGCCTGGTCCACGGCCTATGCCCATCCGGATCGCGTCGAGCGCCTGATCTTGGTCGACGCCAGCGGCTATCAGCCCAAGCCCACGTCGGTGCCGCTGGGCTTTCGCATCGCGCGCACGCCGATCCTAAATCGCCTGATGCAGAACACGCTGCCGCGCAGCGTGATCGAAAGCAGCGTGCGCAATGTCTATGGCCATCCCGATCGCGTGACCGCGGATCTTGTCGATCGCTATCGCGACATGGCGCTGCGGGCCGGCAATCGCCGCGCGCTGGTGCGCCGCTTTGCCCAGGGCTACACCGGCAACCGCGATCACATCCGCGCGATCAAGCAGCCCACGCTGATCATCTGGGGCGGCCAAGATCGCCTGGTGCCGCCCGAACGAGCGCAGGACTTCGCCCACGACATCGCGGGATCTACGCTGGCGGTGTTCGACGATCTGGGCCACGTGCCGCAAGAAGAGGATCCCGGTCGCACCGTCGCCGCGGTCCGCGCCTTCTTGGGAACATAGGCGCCCCACCCGCCAGCCGTCGCGCACCCTGCACGACGCGGCGAGCCTTCTGGTGACGTCGCAGGTCTTGACACGCTCGCACGGGGAGTGATACACGCACGACCCTCAATTGGCCCACGGCCCACTGCCTGGAGACTCTATGCAGCTTGCCCCCCTGGCATCGCTTCTGCCGTTACTCGCCACCGCGTCTGGCGGTGAGGAGAAGGCTCCGCCCGTCATCGACATCGACGGCACGGTGCTGATCCAGTTTGCGATCTTCGTGGTCATGTATCTCGTGCTGCGCCAGTTCCTGTTCCAGCCGTATTTGAAGATGCGGGCGGAGCGCGCGGAACGCATCGAAGGGGCGGAAGCGCGAGCGCAGGAAATGGCCAAGCGCCGCGAGTCGCTGGATCACGACTATCAGTCGCGCTTGGACAAGACGCGCGCCAAGGCGGAAGAAGAGCGCCTGCGCATTCAGACCGAAGCGCGTGCTCGCGAAGGCGAGCTTTTGGCGGAAGCCCGCACCCGCGCGCAGACCCGCGCGCAAGAAACGGGACGAGCGATCGCCGCGCAAGTGGCCGCCGCCGAGAGCGAGCTTCAGAAGCAAGTCGAGCCCTTGGCCATGGCTCTCGCCAAGAAGCTTCTGGGACGGGAGGTCTAGCCATGCGCTCGCTGCACACATCGTTCCCGGCCCTTGGCCTGGCCACGCTGCTTTCCTTGACCGGTCTGGGGACTGCCTTCGCGCAGGCCCCGACGGGTGGTCAGCTACCTCCGCTGCGCAACGGTGCGGGTGCGACGGCCCCAGAGGCGGCTCCGGCCCTGCCGGCCGCTCCGGTGCCGACGCCCGAGATGGCTCCTGCGGCGCCGCAGATCGCCGCACCTGCCCCTGCTGCAGTCCCCGCCGCGCATGGCGAAGCGGCAGCCCCGGAAGCCCACCCCGCCGCGGAAGCCCATCCGCCTGCCCCCGCCCCGCATGAGCCCGTGGTCGCCCCGCCGGGTGGCTTTACGGGAACTGGAGTTCCCGATACGGCGACGGCCCCGCTGCCGCCGTTTCCGGGCCACGAAGGAAGCCATGGTTCGGCCAGTCATGGCGCGCACGGTGAAGCGGCTGCGGCCCACGGCGGTGGTCATCACGCAGGCCCCGTGATCGAAAACTGGGTCAGCTGGGACTACGGCCCGGGCAAGACGCACCACAACCCGCCCTTCCTGTTCGCGATCATCAACTTCGCGGTGTTCCTGTTCCTGCTGTCTCGTCTGTTCGGCAAGAGCTTCAAGACCTTCTTGGAAAGCCGCCACGGCGAAGTGCAGCACGCGCTGGATCGCGCGCAGCACGTGCAGAAGGAAGCGGAAGAGCAGCTCAAGGGCATCGAGACCCGCATCCAAGGTCTGCAGTCGGAAATGGACGAGCTTCTGGCCAGCTACCGCAAGCAGGCCGAAGCCGAGCGGCAGGCGATCGTGAAGCGCGCAGAAGAAGAGGCCGCTGGCCTTTTGCGCGATGCCGAGGCCCAAGCGCAGGCTGCCATCGTGGCTGCCAAGCGATCGCTGGAAGAAAAGGCCGCGCTGATGGCGGTGGATCTGGCTGAAAAGTTGGTCCGCAGTCGGCTGCGTGAAGAAGACCACAAGCGCCTGACCGAAGGATATGTTGCGCAGGTCGAAGGGCTTTCGCTGGGCGCCGGCAAGTCGACGCTGCCGACGGGTAAGGAGCAATCATGATCAGCGGCTCTGTTGCGCGCCGGTACGCCCGCGCGCTGTTGGCCATTGGCCACGATCAGCTGAAAGACGATGTCATCGCCGCCGAGCTAGAGCGACTGGCGCAGGTCTATGAGCGCAGCCCCGATCTGCAGCATGTCTTGGCCAACCCTGTGTTCAGTGCGGCGCAGCGGCAGAACATCCTGGATCAGATCGCGACGCGGCTGATGCTTTCGAAGACCGTACACAATGCCGCACGCCTGCTGCTGCAGCGTGGGCGTATGTCCGATCTGCCAGGCATTGCCCGCGCGCTGCGCGACATGGTGGATGAACAGGCCGGACGGGTGCGCGCTCGTCTGACGTCGGCCAAGCCGCTGGACAAAGGCACCGAGGTTCGCATTCGCGCTGCCCTTGGGCGCAGCACCGGCAAGACCGTGGTGCTAGAGACCAAAGAAGATCCATCGCTGATCGCGGGCATCGTGGCCCAGGTCGGCGATGTTGTTTACGACGGCAGCTTGGCAGCGCAGATCTCTGCACTGCGTGGGCGCTGGTCGAACTAGTTCACAAAAAGCACGCTAGACGCAGGTTTTTGGCGACGGGAATCCCCCGCGCTCGGCCCACAAGCCATCGCCATCCCGCTGCCAAAAAGGATTTAGGGAGCCGTTCATGGAACTCAGAGCTGAAGAGATTTCACAGATCATCCGCCAGCAGATTGAAAACTATGACCAGAAGGTGACCGTGCAAGAGACCGGCACCGTGCTGGTGGCTGGCGACGGTATCGCGCGCGTGTACGGTCTGGCCGGCGCGATGGCCGGTGAGATGCTTGAGTTCCCGCACGGCGTCCGCGGCATCGTGCTGAACCTGGAAGAAGACAACGTCGGCTGCGCTCTTCTGGGTAACTACGAGACGATTCGCGAAGGCGATGTGGTCAAGCGCACCGGGCAGATCGCGTCGGTTCCGGTTGGCGAAGGCGTTCTGGGTCGCGTGGTCAACGCGCTGGGACAGCCGGTCGACGGCCTGGGCGCCATGGAAGCCAAAGAGATGCGCAAGGTCGAGATCAAGGCGCCCGGCATCGTCTACCGCAAGTCGGTGCACGAGCCGATGCAGACCGGCATCAAGTCGATCGACTCGATGATCCCGATCGGCCGCGGTCAGCGTGAGCTGATCATCGGTGACCGTCAGACGGGTAAGACGGCCATCGCGATCGACACGATCATCAACCAGAAGGGCCAGAACATGTACTGCTTCTACGTGGCCATCGGCCAGAAGCAGTCCACGGTTGCCACCGTCGTCGACAAGCTGCGACAGACCGGCGCCCTGGCTTGGACGACGGTCATCGTGGCCGGCGCCAGCGAAGCCGCGCCGCTGCAGTTCATGGCGCCCTACACCGGCGTCACCATGGCCGAATACTTCCGCGACACCGGCCGCCACGCCCTAATCATCTACGACGATCTGTCGAAGCAGGCCGTTGCCTACCGTCAGCTGTCGCTGCTTCTGCGCCGTCCGCCGGGACGTGAAGCGTACCCCGGTGACGTGTTCTATCTGCACAGCCGCCTTCTGGAACGCGCCGCCAAGCTGTCGGATGACAAGGGCGCTGGCTCGCTGACCGCTCTGCCGATCATCGAGACGCAGGCCGGTGACGTGTCGGCCTATATTCCCACCAACGTCATCTCGATCACCGACGGTCAGATTTACCTGGAAACCGACTTGTTCTACGCCGGTATTCGCCCCGCCGTGAACGCCGGTATCTCGGTGTCCCGCGTCGGTGGTGCCGCGCAGATTCCGGCCATGAAGAACATCGCCGGCAAGCTGCGTCTGGACATGGCGCAGTACCGCGAGCTTGCGGCCTTCGCGCAGTTCGGTTCGGAACTGGACAAGGCGTCGCAGGAGAAAATCAACCGCGGCGCGCGCATGGTCGAAGTCCTCAAACAGTCGCAGTTCGCACCGCTGACCGTCGAAAAGCAGATCCTGATTCTGTTTGCCGGCACCAGCGGCTTCCTGGACAAAGTGCCGGTCTCGGAAGTCCTGCGTTACGAGCGCGAGCTGATGGCCTTCGTCGAAGCGCGTCCCGATGTCCTGCCGACCATCGCGGAAAAGGGCCGCAACAAGAAGGCCTTCAACGAGCTGACCGAGATGATGACCAAGCTGCTCAACGAGTTCGCCAAGGTCTTCGTTGCCGAGCCAGCCAAGGCGGGCAGCCAGAAGAAGGCGGGCTAAGCGATGCCGTCTCTAAAGTCCATCCGCAAGCGCATCTCCTCGGTGAAGAACACGCAGAAGATCACCAAGGCGATGAAGATGGTCGCGGCCGCCAAGCTGCGGCGCGCCCAGGATGCGGCTCTGGCGCTTCGCCCGTATGCGCAGCACCTAAACCAGATCGCAAGCGATGTGGCCGAGCGCTTTCTGGCCGAGCCGCAGGTCGAAGATTTGGTCAGTTCTCCGTCGGGTGGTGCTTCCACGGAAGGCACAGCTGATGGCGGCGCAGAGCGGGGCCCAGACCAAGGCCCAGACCACAACAGCGATCCGAAGCGCCTGATCCAGAAGATCCTTTTGGGCCAGAACGAAGCCCGCATCCGCTTGGTTGTGCTCAGCGCCGACCGCGGTCTGGCC